>NZ_KV810610.1:24450-76458 GCF_001812855.1 Streptococcus sp. HMSC072D03 | reverse complement strand
TGGAGTGCTTGAACCTGCCTCACTCTTTGGTGACTCGGAAACTGAAGTCTCTGAGACTGGATTATTGACAGGTTTTGGTTCAGGTTTTGTTGGAGAAACCGTTGAGACAGCTCCAACAATCGTCGCCTTATTGTCAATCGTATTATTGGATAAACGGATTTCGCCATTACCATTGTCACCCATCTCAAAGTTTTTGGTAATCACTGGATCAGCCAAGGTATTCAATAGTTTATTATCGTAGACATCGACATTCTTGATTGTTCCACGAACTTGTTGGAAATCAATGGCACCACGATGGAGCTTATAGAGGTCATTAGTTGTCCCTGAACGTAGAATGGTATTGTCATGAATCTTAATTCCAGAATCATTGAGGTCAAAATTGTGACCTGCAAAGACAGTGTTTACACGGATACCTGCTCCAGCAAAGACGTCCTTGATAAGGTTTCCTGAAATTTCATGCCCCTTACCACCAAAAATACCGATACCAGCCGCACGCCAACCTGATTCAATGGTGTTGTTGAGGAATTTATTATTTTCCTCAGCCGCGGCATTTGTCCCATCTGAAATACTTGACCAGATAGCTAAACCATCATCACCATTCCCACGGATATTAGAATTTTTAACTGTCGAATTCTTGGTCCCTTGAGCAAAGTTAATACCATCAGCCAAGTTATTACGGATACGAGCATTTTCAACGACAAGACCATCCGTATACTTCATATTACCCGTCTGGTCGTAGTCTCCAATCCACATACCGACTTCAAAATGCTGAACCCAGATGTCGTGAATTTTCGAATCCTTACCAAGTGTTCCCGAAATAGCCTTGTACTGTGCATCCTCGTTATAACGAGACGTTAAGTTGGAATCCATGTAAAGATTGCTCAACTCAATGCCATTACTATTATGACCGAAGACAATACCACCACCATAGCGTTTGTCACTTGTAAAGTGTAGTTGCGTATGCCAAACACCGGCACCTGAGATTTTTAGATTATCAGCTTCGATATTAACTTGTTTATCAAAATTGAAACGTCCTTCTGGAATATAGACAGATTTTCCGCTGGCTTTAGCTTCTTCCACAGCCGCAAGTAGGGCAGCAGTGTCATCACTATCATCATTGGCAGATGCACCCTTATCCACGATACTGATACTATTTTCACCTTGGGCAACAGGCGCTGGAGCCTGTTCAAGCTCAATAAAGTCAATACCGTAAGGGACATTGTCATCTTTCTTCTTAACTAGAGAAATCCTATCTCCAGATTTCAATTGGATATCCTTGAGGAGAAGACGTGTCTCATCAAAACGAAAACGTGCACTTGAACCATCAATGGCTTGATCATACTCATGGTCCCCTTTAAGGTACTGCCATGCTGAGTGAGATGACAAATCAAGATTACCAACGCTTGAACCATTGACCTGCACATCCAACTGACCTGATGCACCATCAGGTATTGTATAACGCACATTCAAAGCATTGGCTGGCTCAGTGACATTGAAAGTAACTGCCGCATCCTTTTTAGGAAGTTCAACATAAGTTTGGTTAGTCGCTTCCACAGCCGTAGATTCCATGTCCGTTGACTGCTGGATTGTAGCACCATTTTCAACACTTGCATTTTCTGCCTCATGAGTCGTATAAGGCATTTTTGCACCGTAACCATCTGTGCTGTACTCCTTGACTTGACCTTGGTCCTCAGTCGCATTGGTTAAGACATTTGCTGAAATTTCTTGAGTTTGAGGGTTGCTTGTCTCAACCAATCGATCAATGGTCGGAGTCTGTTCAGCTGCTTGAACAGTGGTAACCTGTGGCTGAGCTGGCATAATATTGGCAGGCTGTGACGCTTGTACTGGCTCAACTGATGCTGGTTCGGAAGTCGCCAATTGTGCCGTTGAGGCTGTTTGAGGTGTCTGTGCCTGATTTGAGGCATCAGTCAAATCACTAATCGATTGTGCCTCATCAGCCTGAACTGCTTGCCCATTGGCAAGAGCCATAAAGCCAATCAAGGCTGACGCTGCCCCAATAGAATATTTACGGATGCTGTACTTTGGTTTCGTTTTTCTTTCTTTAAACAAGTCTATTCTCCTGATACTTTTTTCACAATCTCTCTATTTTAGGACCAAGCCGTCCTTTGAAAGAAAATAAAGTTTCCCTCATATTAAAGATTGTTAATAATGCTGTTGTTTTTCTTATTAAAAACAAACCAAAGTAAATTATAAGGGATGAAAAAGTAAAAAAAAAAGGCTAGGCTATCCATTTTAACAAGGCCTTAACAAAATTGTCATATTAGAAAGTTCAGTCATTCATCTCTAAATTATAGTCTAAAAATGTCGCACAAAAAGGTGATTTCTTTCACGTGTAAGAAAGAAAAAACTATGAATTTCCATAAAGGCTTATTTAGCAAGAGTTATCAGCCAAAACAATCAAAATGTTTTAAATCTGTTTTCTCAGATTTCTGTCAAACGTTTGACAGTCTTTTTTAATTTTACGCTTCAAAGTATTATTTTCCGAATGTTTTAGTATTACAAATGTTAAACACCCAAAAATAAAAAAAGAGACAATAATCTGTCTCTGATTTTTCAAAAAAATAACTAACCTAACTAGATTTTACGATAACATTGCCTCTAGTTCTTCAAGCGACAGACCAGTCACATCTGATACTACTTCTAGAGATAGACCTTTTGAGAGCATCTTACGAATCAACTCTAAGCGCTCCTCATGACGACCTCGTTCCAAGCCTTCTTCACGTGCTTCATCAATTGCTGTTTCCATGGTCATATCATAATTTTCTTGAATACGTATGCGTTCATCAATCATCGCCTTTTCCTCCTGTGTCCAGCTGGATGAATCCAGTAATGAATCGGCATGCGTGACCGCTTGACTAGGTGCCTTGGAAAATGGAAGATTCCCAAAGAACTCTAGCCACTGCCGCCCTTCATCCGTAATATGCTTACCTTTATTATACTTATCCAACTCTAAAAAGGCAATCTGAAGAAGATTCTGACGTTTTCCGTCCTTATAGTAGACATTCAAAGGCCTACCCGTCCGACTATTGGCAATCCAATAAGTATTAATCGGGGACTCCTCATCTGGCAACAAGGTCTTCTCCAAGATAGCTATACCATAGACCGGCTCCATCTGCTCATACATCTTGTGTGTCTGTCCTTGTTGGCGTAATTGCTGCACATTTTCTACTAGCTGGCTAGCCAAATAATAATGAAAACGATTGAGAAAATAATGCTGCTTACGCACCTGAATCTCAATGATAACCTCGGTTCCATCATTCAACTTGGCTCGAACATCCACCGAGGTTGAAAAGAGCTCATCCTCGTCAAAGTCCTTTTTATGAAGCTGTGTCCCCTCCAAAATCTGAGCATCCACAACATCCAAATCCAAAATATCTCGAATAAATGCCACCGTCACCTCAGGCAGGCTGAAAATCTTCTTAGCCATAATATCCAAGGTCGGTGAGACATGCTTGTGTCTTTTTTCCATCTACTTCTCCTTAGTCAAAAATAGAGGGTTGGCCCCTCTACTTCTATTATTCGGAAAAAGCCTTTGATTGCACTATAAGATCCATTAAGAAACTAAATAATAGTTCACTTTCAAGTCTCTAAATTGATCATAACCCAAATACTCATCATTCTGCAAGCGACCTAAAACAATGCTTGGATGAATACCAATCTCATCAGCAAATTTCTTAATCGCTTGTTTATCAAAGCAAGCTTCATCTATAAATCTTTGATAGTCTTGAGGGTCAATTAGTAAATCTTTCGCAAACTGGTCTGCTAGCTCCTCAGAACGTCGATAAGAGTCACTACCTCCGTCATCAGATGAAAAGTCATTCTGCAGAATATGTCCAATCTCATGGAAAAGTGAAAACCAAAAAATATCCGATGCTTTATTACGATCTGTTAATAACAACAAGACACTACCGTTTCCAAATTTCTTTGTTGCACCATTTAAATTGGCATTTGCTAAAGCAGGAAGGCCCACTAGGACAACCCCACACTCTAGCAAGATATCGGTCAACTCTTGAGCAAAATCCTTTGGATCTTGTCTTGTCAAGTCTCTTAAAGTTGATAAGCTTTTCTCTAACTTTCTGCGATTAAGCTTCGTGGTCGTTTTATTACGAGCTTTTTTAGATGCTAACTCTAACATGATATTGGAATTAACGATACTCTTTTCGGTAAAGTCACGTGTATTACGATAACTCACTAAATGGTTAAAAGTCACGAGATATTCTAAACTCGATACCTCCAGAATTTTCCGAAGCTCTGTAATCTTTTCACCGATACTATAGCGCTTCTCTGGAACGTAGCCTTTTTGTTTAAAATACTTAAAGTCAATCATATCACAGATTTCCTTCTCGCGACCCTGATCAAGCTCTCTTTGTTCTACAATTTCAGCCACTTTCACATCATAAATGTTTTGAAGGTTGAGCCAAGTCTGCATAGAAACACCACTTAACTTGGCTAACTTATGAGCTGTCTCCTTACTAATAGACTCCTCAGCATTAACTAGCTTGCTGACAGTCTTGGCAGAGACTCCCAAACGCTCCGCAAATTCTTTCTGAGTTACGTTATAGTCCTCAATTAAGTCTTCAACATACTGACCTGGATGAAAAGCAACCAGGTCTTTGTACTCAACCACTTTTTTACTCATAATGATTGCTAACCTCCTCTATTTTCAAGATTTCGATTTCTACCGGACTAGAAAACACCTTCTCAAAATCTTCCTCACGAAATCCTACAATCAAACGATAGGAACTCCTTCGACCATCTATATCTAAAGCAAACTGTCCATTTCTCTTTCCCTTTAATTGGTGAAAATGATACTTAGGAAAAGCCGTCACACTAGCCAAAGAATCCGATACTTCCAAAAGGTTAATCAACTGGTGCAACTTTAATGCAACCTTATCCGAAAAATCCTTTTTCGCTCGCCTCAACTCAGTGCACTGTTTCTCAACAGTTTTATTTGTATAGATAAGCTTCATAAATTCCTTTCTGCTCGATTTAAATTACCTTTTTGGTAATTTAATATTATCAAATTCATAGAAAAAAGACCAGTCAAAACTTCATTTGACTGATCCTTCTTTTATCATTTAACTAATAAACTACCCCTTAAATGCTTCCACAAAAGCCTTAAGTTCTTCGTCTACTTCTGGTGTTGTTCCATGAAGCTGGCCAAGCATGTCAAGAAGGGACGCTGTCTGACTTTCAATCGTCGCATTAGTCTCATTAATCTTAGCCACAATCTCGGTCAAGGGCTCCACTTCTTCTTCCTCAAAGGTATCCACATAACGAGGAATATTAAGGTTGTAGTCATTTTCCACAATCTCTTCAAAGCTAGCCAGATGGGCGAACTTGTCCATATCTTCACGACTCTTATAGGCATTGAGAATCTTCTCAATATGGGCATCTGTCATGATGTTCTGATTTTTCCCTTTATCAAACTCCTTAGAGGCATCGATAAAGTAAACATCACGATTGGTGCGGTTCTTTTTGAGAATGATAACCGTCGTCGGAATACTGGTGTTAAAGAAGATATTAGCAGGCAGACCGATAACCGTATCAATGGCACCTTCTTCTAACAAAGCTTTACGAATGGTCCCTTCGGCATTACCACGGAAGAGCACCCCATGAGGTAGGACGATGGCCAGGACACCATTGTCTTGTTTCAAGTGATAGTAACCATGCAAGAGGAAGGCAAAATCGGCCTTAGACTTAGGAGCTAGTTTCCCAAATGGTGAGAATCGAGGATCATCCATGAATCCTGAGCTGGCTGACCACTTGGCTGAATAAGGTGGGTTCATAAGAACACCGTCAAAGTTAGTCGGCTCTTGGGTTGGCCAATCCTCATCCAAGGTATCAGCGTTGTGTAAAAACTGATTTTCAATCGGCACACCATGTAGAATCATGTTCATACGTGCCAGGTTATATGTTGAGGTATTCAACTCTTGACCAAAGTAAACCACTGTCTGTGGTTGACGTGAATAACGTTTGGCATTAAGCAAGAGCGAGCCTGACCCCTCTCGTGTCAAGCGACTGACACAAAATATATTGTCTATTTTTAGACAGCAAAAAGAGAGTGATTTCTCACTCCCTCTTGCGTCTATTTCCATATGATTTTTTGAACTATACTACCTTCACAGATAACCGACTCAACATACTTTTCCATAAGTTCTCGTGTAAGTTCATTATCTGTTACAACTTCTGTTTCATTCCATTTTTGTTATTACCTCCTTCGCAAAATCGTCCATGTGGACTCCAAAAAGAAAACAAATTTTTTTCAACGTATTTAAATCGGGTTCATTAACATCTCTCTCCCAATTCGATAGCGCCTGCCGGGTAACATTCAATTCCCCAGCCAGTTCTTCCTGTGTCATTCCCGATTGTGTTCGCAGATGACGTATTTGCTTTCCTGTTGTAATATCCGTCTGTTTCTGGTTCAAAATGGTTCCTCCTCTCTGATGCTGATTTTATCAATGATATTTCGGAATAGCCAGCAATGAACGCTTGCATTGCGCAAGACGTTACATTATCTTCTGAAACATATGCCGGATCTTGTCTAAACGGCTGTTCGGGCGGCGTGGCTGAAATACAGGCTCGCCGGAAGTTTCCTGATACCCTTTTAATTCTGTAATGCAGACACTTCTTCCATTTGTATAAAAATTCAGATCATTCCTATATTCACCGATACAACGGGCAGGGATTTCACCCTTAAAAATAACTTCATCTTTTTCAAGTCTGGTTGATTCAATGATTGCGCAATACTTTGGTGCATCATTATAAGCCCGTGAAAGATATTCCTGCGGTGCAAAAAGGGTAAAGGAAAGGTATGGTTCCAACAGTTGTGTCCCTGCTTTTTTCAATGCCTGCTCCAACACGACAGGCGCAAGAAAACGAAAATCAGCGGGGGTGCTGACCGGGCTGTAATAAACTCCATAATCAAAACAAATTTGGCAGTCTGTCACTCCCCAGCCATATAAGCCCTGCTCCATTCCATAACGCACACCCTCCATGACGGCATTTTGAAAACTTTGGTTTAAATAGCCGAGAGATACCTCGCTTTTATATTGTGTTCCGCTTCCAACAGGAAGCGGTGTTACAGTCAAACCAATAGATGCCCAAAACGGATTCGGCGGCACTTCAATATGAATCGTGCAGCTCGCTTTTTTTTGCGGTCTTTCCAGATAAATAACCGAAGGCTCTTTCATAGCCACGCCCACATGATATTTTTCTTCTAATAGCGAACAAATAACTTCTAACTGTACTTTTCCCAAAAAAGATAACATAATCTCATGGGTAACAGTATCAATGTCAAAATGCAAAAGAGGGTCTGTATCAGCAATCTCTGCGAGGGCATTTAACAGGGCTTCCCTTTGCTCCGGCTTTTGCGGCTCTACCGTTGTCCGAAGTAATGGCATGGGATTATCAATCCGTGTTTTGTGAGGCAGGAGTTTTTCATTTCCCAGGATATCGTTCAGTTTCAAAGTATCATCAGCTAAAATAACAATTTCTCCCGGACAGGCATGGTCAGCCGGGACGATTTCACCATTTGACGGAATACACATTTCTGTAATCTTTATTTTTTCCTTTTTTGACAGCAGCAGGGTATCCCGTAAATGGAGCGTCCCATGATACAGGCGTAAATAAGAAAGCCGTTTTTTCCGCTCTGTATACTCAACCTTAAAAACATATCCACATAATTCAGACTGAATATCGTCCGTTTCTGTAATGAAAGTTTCTATAATCGCTTCAATCAGTTTTTCTGTTCCTAAATTGTCTTTTGCACTCCCATGATAAACAGGAAACAAAGAGCAGCATCTGGTTCTTTTGCACTTTTCATATTGTAATTCCTGTATATCCAAAGAATCCTCTGCAACATATCGTTCTAATAGTTCATCGCTTCCGGAAATAATCATATCCCATTTGTCTAAATCAGAAATATCGGTCATGGTTATCTTTGGCGACAGGGAAACCTCCTGCATGACAATCATATCACTGGTAAGTTTATCTTTAATGCTTTGGTAAACACACTGCAGGTCGATCCCATTTTGGTCTATCTTATTTATAAAGATAATTGTCGGAATGTCCATTTTCTGAAGCGCATGGAATAATATACGGGTTTGTGCCTGTACGCCGTCTTTTGCTGAAATGACTAAAACAGCTCCGTCAAGGACAGATAAAGAGCGGTATGCTTCGGTTAAAAAATCCATATGACCGGGAGTGTCCACGATATTGATTTTATAATCATTCCAATAAAAAGAAGTAACCGCTGTCTGAATGGTAATTCCCCGTTGCCGTTCCAAAATCATAGTGTCTGTTCTTGTGGTCCCTTTATCCACGTTTCCCTGTTCCGCAATCGCTCCACTGGTGTATAGCAGACTTTCTGTCAATGTAGTTTTTCCTGCGTCTACATGGGCCAGAATGCCGATATTGATTATTTTCATGTGATTGTCCTCCCTTTACAGCCCCAAAGGGCATAAAAATCCCCAGCAGTAAAATACTTTTACCACTGGGGATTCTAATTTGCGGACATACACATATACAGCATACACCTATTTGTGATTGCTGTTTTTTGAATATGTCAAAATTGATAAGGCAAAAGTATTCTTAAATTGGGTACAAAAAACCAAGCCCCCACAAAAGGAGCTATCATAATTCTTTGTTCCCACTATTTGATTATAGTTTTATTTAAGAATACCTTGCCGCATATTTTTTACTCCTTTTCTGGAATGAAGCTATTATATCACATCAGTTTTAGGAAAGAAAGTACTTAAAAGAAATTTTTCTTCCCCTTATATGTAACAATCATACCGGCTTCCTGGTGTTCAGAATGGTTTCTGCTGTCTGCTGTGGTGTTTGATTGGAATTGTCCAGCCAAAAGCCGATCCGTGGTGTTGTCTGCATAAATGTATCGTATAAGGTTTCAACCGTAAAGCCGGAATAGCCTGTTTTCTCCCTGTATCGTTCCCTTTCTTTTATTGTTTCCACATCTGGACAAAGAACGACAACCTCAACAGGGTATTTATGCAGATAATTTATCATTCGGTTTAATTCATCACCGTAGTAGTTATCTTGGATCACTACAGAAAAGCCGTTGTCAAAGTATGACCTTGCCGCATCAGCAGTCAATTTGTATCGAAGGTACAGCTGGCGGACTGCTTCCGCTGATGGGGTAGCTGACATATTTTCTCTGCCTGAAATAATCATTTTTCGGAACACATCACCACGAAGATGGACGCATTTTTCTATTGATTTTGCCAGTAAATCGGAAACTGTAGATTTTCCAGAAGCCATTAAGCCTGTAATGAGATAAATTTTTTGTTTCATTTCACTTCCTCCGGCACAAAAAATATGTACATGTAACTAATTCAACACATTTATAATTTGAATAGGGACATTATAGCATTTACTAAATACAAATTCAATGTATACGGAAAGAAAGATATAAGGAGTGGGAGGGATTCCGCCGTAGTCGGCATTGTAGGAAAATCCAAAAGTTTAGATTTTCCCACAATGCTTATCTTTTGGTCTTTGGTTCGGAATAGTGTAGTGCTGGCGGTCTATCTCTTGTTTTCGGTTGCTTGCTTCCTTACCGTACATGAGCATTTGCTCCAGGGTTATCATTACCATATCCCTCCATAAGGTTAATAACACCCCATGCTCCAAGACCAGCACCTACTGCCATTACCAAAATCTTTACTGCTCCAATAAATACTAGGAAAGATATTATACCTAAAATCATTCCACTAACTTTTATAATAAATTTTAGAAAAGCAATTAGTATCGACAAGATCAATATTATTGGAAATAAGATAATTTTCAATGCCCATCTCATAACAGACCTCTCTATTTCTTTGATTTATCCTCTAAACTCTTAATACCTGTATTGTTCAACTTTTCAATTGACATCAGCTGAGTTCTGGCAAGCTTTCTAAGTTCTATCATTCTTTCTTTTTGATCCATACCTTTACCAATAAGAATTGCATTATAGCTTTCCATATTTGCAAGAACAAGTAATTCATTCAGACTTGCATAGTCTCTCATATTACCCTTTAACTCAGGATTTTCTTCACGCCACTGTTTAGCTCTCTTGTTAAACAAGGCTACATTGAGCATATCTGCTTCACTTGCATACTTGTAAGACAACTGTTCGTTGGTAAGATCTTTTAAGAGATATTCTTTGATTGCGTCTGTATGAATTTTGTAGTTAATCTTGGAAATTTCTCTATTCAAATTCCAACCTAATGATAGCTTAGAGTTTTCATCTGACTTAAGTCTTTTGTAATCCTGAATTACATACATCTTAAATTCAGCAGAAATCCATGAAGCAAATTCAAAGGCAATATCTGTATGTGCAAATGCACCACCGTATCTTCCTCCTTTTGAGATAATTCCGATTGCGTCTGTTTTTTCTACCCATTTCTTAGGGGACAGTGTAAAGGAATTATATCCAGCTTCCGATTTAATTCGGTCGAATTCGACCGAATTGAAATTCATGTTGTTTAAGCTTTCCCATAAACCAAGAAATTCAATTGTATCTTTCCTTCTCATCCAATTTTTAATTACATCACTTGGTTCATCGCTTTTATATCTAGCAATATCCGTTAGACTTATATAGTCGTTTTGAAAGTCTTCAGTATAAATTTGAATAGCAAATCCTTTTGCTTCAATCGTCTCTTTTTTCACCTTAGACATATGAGTTCCTCCTTTATGCTGATGTACTGTTTACAACATTTATTTTCATAATAACTGCTCTAAACAGCACACCAACGATTCATTTTTTTGATTTTAAACTTTGGTAGAAGCTCTAAAACCCTTGTATTTACCTGACTATTTGCCTGTGTCATTATTATGACACGAAACCCCATAGTCGCATCGTAGAGGGTAAAGCCTTGCTTGTCCTCACGACCTAAAAAGGCAATCTGGGTCATAAGCTTGGCTACAGGTTGCGGTGTATAGAACTCACCAGCTTTCTTACCCGAATCCGTCGCAAACTGACCAATCAAGTACTCGTAAGCATCACCAAGCATATCACCAGCATGACCAGCCACATCTAAGACAGCCAACTCCTTCATCACAGCCGCAACCGTTTGGTTTTGCTTTTGAGGAGTCGCTCCGAGTTTCTTAGAGTAGAGGTCGATGTCTTCGAAAAGGTTTTCATAAAGCTCGTCACTCTGCTCAATATCACGGAATCCCTGAGCCAAGTCCTCTAACTGAAAGCTTCCATCGTTCACTCGCTCCACTAAAGCCGTAAAGGTCAAGTCAGGATGAATGGCATAGCTCATCTCATCAGTGATAACTGCCAAGAGGTCCTCGTGAGTCTCCTCATCCTCGTAGTATTTACGATAGACTGCCAGTGCCTCTTCCAAACTTTCGGTCTCTTCCTCCATGGTCTCTGCCACGAAAAAGAGCATCTTGTCCGACAAATACTTGTAAAAGACCATGCCCAAGAGATAAGACTTGTAGTCGTTAGCATCCATCTTGGAGCGGAGCACATCCGCTGAGTTCCACAGGGCTTGATAAAGCGACTGGGAGGTTTGTGTTGTTTCTGACATAATGTTTCTTTCTTTGTATTTTTGAATGTTATCCTATTAGTTCTAATAGCCAATCACGACTGTTTCCACTTCCTTGATGACCTCATCTGAAATCTCAGAAAGAGGAAGTTGGTAAATAGTATTTTGACGTGGATTGAAAATGCCTAGATTTTCAATGATTTGAAACTCTGGATGAATCGAACGCCTACCCATGAGATAGTAAATCAGTAGCTGCAAGGTATGGTCCTTATTAGGCTTGCTGGTGGTGACTTTAAAGTCCCAAAGGGTATCTTTGGTCAGGAAATCCCCATCACCAGTCGTTATGGTAGCTGTATAAGCCCCTTCCATGGTAAAACCATCCGCAGTTACAGGACCAAAGGCCTTGAAAAAGCTCAAACTACGCTCAACCATGGTACGAATATTAGCAATAGTCGCCTTATCTGGAACAATCTTCTCCACTGGACGATAAGCCAGAGGACCAGCACGAAAGGCACTATCAAAACCTGCCAACTGACAAGCCTTAGTAATCGACAAATCGTCCAACCCCTTAACATCATCCAGAAGACCAAAAGCCTTAGCCTCCATCCTCATGGCACGAGCACCAAGCAAGGAAATCTCAAAAGCCTCCTCAACGGATGTTCCATCCATAAAACGACTGAGATAGTCCACAGCAGTCCCAACCAAACTAGCCGCAATAGACTCCTCAGGATTAAGAACCTGGCCATCATCAAGCGTCGTCACTGTAAACGACTTAACAGGCAGAAAACCACCACGGGGCTGCTTAATCTGTTTAATACGTTGTGTCACTGATACCATGTTTGTCTCCTTAAAAATATGAGGTAAGTTATAAGCAATAATTCTTGCTGGTAATCATGCTATTCAAAGGACTAGTAACTCGATTTTCATTTTAACTTTCTGGTACCCGCCTCTTTTTTATCACTATTTTTCTTGTTTTCTAATAGCTCGTTAAAGAACGTCTTATCAATAATAGTCTTTATTAAATTATCAAGTTCTGTATTTTCTGAGTAGTCTGCTGGCACAAAATAATCTATACGATTATCACGAGTCATTTTATAGACTTTTGTTTTATCATTAATTTCTGGATTGAATACACCGATAGAATATCCTCCTCTCGCTTTGACTAGCTTCATACAAGGTATATCAGTATCACTATCTCCTAAATAAATCATATTTCTAAAAGGTACACGTAAATCACTCTCTGAGAAGAAGTCATTTACCGCAGCATCATTTACATCTAGGACACCTTTAGTTATTCTAAATAGAAATTGTGTTTTATTCGTGTAATTTACTACCTGAGCTGGCCAGACTGCTACCCCATTTTCATCGCAATAAAAAGAAGTCGCATATATTTTCTTAAAGGCACCTTTCTTAGCTATCGAAGTCCCTTCTATCATCTCTTTCAAACCTGATGAAATAATATAGTGTTCTACAATCACGCCTTTCTCTTCCCCATATTTCCTGATTCGTTCAAACCAGTCTTCGACTCCTGGAAATAATTTGACTTCTGAGCCAAACCTTTCTAGCTCAGTTTTTGTAAATAAAACCTTTCCAGCAGATTCTGTTTTCATAGTAAACATGTAAGCTAGATTCTGGTCCATGTCATTTTTAATGGCGAAGCCATTTGACTTTTTCCAAAATTCACCAATTTCATACCCTAACTTCTGTATAAAACCTTGCGCCTGCATATCATCAGGAGACAGAGTTTTATCAAAATCATAACAAATGGCTACAACTGGTTTATCATCTTTAGTGAGACGATTAGATTTTATTTTTGACATAACGCTATTCTCCTTTTTATATAAACATATCCTGCAAGAGTTTCTTTTTGAGAGTTTCCAGTTGAGAAATTTTTTCTTGGTGAGCGGAAATAAGGTTATCTAGGTTAGAGAAATAAGCACCGATGGCTTGTTGTTCTTCCATAGAAGGGATCAATATCTTTTGATTTTTTACAATATCGCTATTGAGATTGACTTGACTTCCTGGTTGACCGTATCGATTCCATTTTTCTCTAAACATTTCTAACCATTGAAACATAAATTCTCTATCAAATTTTGGATTCATAAAAATTAAAAATCCATCATGTACACCAGTTTTAACGTAGTTAACAACAGGTTTTCCAACAGTGGCAGCAATACTAAGTAATAAATGAGGTTCCGTTAGAACTCTTGTTTTTTCTTGACCTAATTTTGATATTTTTTGTTCCAAACTATGAATTCTACCATTCTGACTTGTCACATCAGAGATACGTAACCAACCAATTTCTGAATTTGAATCAAACCATTTCGGATCTTGTATTGGTCTTGGTGAAGCACCTCGTACAATATCAGCTATCTCCCCTATACACTTTTCTTCCCATTCCCCTTCGAATCGATCCAAATGAATCTCAGGGACGGTCTGTCCAGCTTTGGGAAACATCTTGGAGAGCATGGTCGCCTTGAGAGATTGGTAGTTGGTGAGATTGTCCTTGTAGCTAGCCAGAAGGTCGTCGAGGGTACGGAAGAGGGAGCCGATGGCGGATTGTTCTTCAAATGAGGGGTAAAATAACTTAATCGCCTTCAAGTCAGAATTATGTAAATGAACAACTGATTTACCCTGTGCACGTTTAGATAATTCTCTTTGTTGTGAACCATTTGAAAGTGTCATTGCAATAAATAATGAGTTTAGGTATTCATGAGGCCTAACGATATTTAAATCTCCTCCCAAAATGATACCTCTATCAATGACACATGATGCCCTTGATATATCATCCGCACTTTCTCCAGAGGCTGGAATGATTACCTCTCCTCCCTCACTTACAACTGAGTTTTCCTCCAGATTAGCATAAGTTTCAACATTACTAATCACTGACTCATAATTCGTATAAAGACGACCATATAAAATGACAGGTGTTCCATGAGATTGCAAATCTTTCTTAGAATACCCCCTCCCTTTTGAAAATTCTGCAACCTCTGACAACTGTTTTTTTATCCAAGGTTCTGAGAAATCTCTAAATCTTACTATAGGTATTTTTTCTTTTTTAATCGACATATACTCTCCTTTGTTGTTCAGAAATGTGATACTTATAGTTTTCAAACATGCTTAGTTGTTATCATCATCTCTAACAACTTTAAATTTCATTCTAGTTTCTCCGTATTTCTGTTTTAAAATTTTCTCAGCCATTTTCTCAGGTGGAACAAGTCTAAATGCACTGTCCATAACATACTTTGTTATATATGTTTTGAGATTATCACATTTTTCAATTAATTTCGTTTCTTTACTAAAATTTTCAACTATATCAGCAAACTCATTAAAAGTATTGGCCTTTATAAATATATTATAATATTTTGAAAATTTTTCGACCTCTATTACAACCTCATGTTTCAAATCTGATAATTTTACATCATCTTGAATTACTAATGTCAGTAGCAACTCATCCTTTAAATCAATAAATTCGTAGTATTTCGGAGTTATTACTGTATAACAAAGTTTTAAAAATATCTTCTGAAATTTATCTTCATTATCTGATTCAGTCAAAGGGAAACTTTCATCTCCAAAAAAAGTTGCTGCTTTTTTCAATTGGTTTAATATTTTATAGGACCTCTCCGCCCTCTCAATTGTATACTGTAAGAAAATACGTTCTCTTTCGTTCGCTTCTTGTCTTTCAAAAAATTCTCGTTGTAACTTATGTTCATCTTTTAGCTGTTTAAGTTGCTGCTTATTTTGGAGCTTTGCTACATAAACAGCTACACCAGCACCCAGTAAAGCCCCAATCATTGAACTAATAAACTGAGAATTAAGAAATGTAATTATAGTATTCATTGCAATTTCTCCTATTCAAGTGAAGGAAAACGTCTAGTCTTAGACTATGAGTATTATACTTAGAGACTAAATTTTTTTGCTGAACTATTTTCACATAGTATTTGACTTCTGATTACCGAATCAATTCTTGAAAAGTTTTATCTATCTAATTTAGGTAATCATAACTTACTTTAAGAGCAACTCTCTCATCCCATCAACATCTTGACTTTGCACAAATACAACTTCCCTCCGACCAGTTAATTCAACCAATTTATCTTTGCCTAGAATAATGGCTAAATTCTTAATTATTGAACGTTTAGCTGTTTCATTAAAATATGTAAATATAAATCTACTTTGGTAATATTTATTGTCAACCAATTTAAAACAATTTGCAAAAATTTCCTTATCAAGTGGATCAACAGAATGTCCAAAAATAATAATATTTTTAACAATTTTTGGTATTCCTTTTGATATATCAAATTCCTGGTCAAAGAATCTCTCATATACAATTCCAGTCTCTTTAACGACACGTTGATAGAATTTTTGATAAGGTATTAAATCGCTATTGATTTCTGTTGATTTATCTTCAATGCCAAAAACCATGGTATTAATTTTATGTTTTTGTCTTTTTAAATCAATTTCTCCATGTATAAAATGCGTCTTTTCTAAGGGAATTTTATAAAGTTTATTTGGGGTATGTGTATAATTGAAACTAATCACACTAGCCTCTGAAATTCTATCTATGGCATCTAACACTGTCTCACTAGGAATAATTGGGGCAAATTCAAAGTCTATAAAGTCTCTATAAGAAAGATAAATTTCTAGGAGCTCCGTCAGTAAATCAAGATGATTAATAAAAAGATTATTTAATTCTGATATAGCTAATTCTCTCTCTAGCTTATCCCATCCGGAACTATTATAAAGTTTTAAAAAAATGGTGCCAATGAATATTTTTGAAGTAGAATTTCCCTCTTCATTCATCATTTTATGAAATCGGTCAACATATTTGGGGTATAAATCACCGCTTTTGTGATATAACTTATCGGAATTTAGTCTAAAAAAATCTATTGCTTCAGCAAGTTGAGAAATCATTATTTCAAGATTTGACCAATTTTCTCCGAGTGTAGACTTATTTTCATTAATATATTGAATATATAAATTATTTCTGTACTTTTCAATATCAATCAGATGTTTTTTAAGAAATCCATCCAACTGATTTTCTCTTTCCACAAACAATTTAGCAGAAAACTCCAAGAAATCTTTGTAACTTGTTTTTCGACCCATGGCTAAATCAAAGCCGTTTCCTAAAATCAATATCGTATCTGCCATTTATTCTCCCTAGTTATTCTCTCTACCTCCCCACTCTCAATGGTTCAATGACCTCTTCAATGAGTTTGGTGTAGGCTTCCTTGATGTGTTTTTTGTAGCTGAGCGGGTTGAGGGCATCAGCCGTTTCTGCTTTGTAGTCTTTGTAGCGTTGGCTCTTGGTGAGCTGGCTTTCGCCAGATTGCTTTTTAGCACCTTTACGATAGTGTTGGACATAGTAACGAAGTTCATCGAGTCCGACATACCATTCTCTCGCAAAGCGTTTGAGATGGTCGTCGATAATGGCTTCAATCATAGTGTCCAAGACACCAGTGATAGATTGTCCTTGGTAATCTTTAGGATTGGCTTGGACTTCTTTCCACAGGTTTCGGATAATTTCGGCTAGTTTAGGATTGGTGCGTTCCAGACTCTGGATATAGTTATCAACAGTTTCGATATCCTTGTCACTGAGCGTCTGTGGACTATCCTCTTCCTGCTGAATCATACTTTGAATCAAGGTCAGGATGTAAGCATAGTTAATCTCGTCGACTTGGACGGATTCCAGTTCGTAGTGGATATCAAAGAGATTATCATCACCATCGTCTTCAGCTCGGCTTTTGAGCTCTGCTAGGATATTTTGATAGATTCCTAGATAAGTTTCGAGCTTCTCATCTGATAGTCCTGTCTCCGCATAGATAGCCACTTCATCATATTCGCTATAGACACGGATAGATGCCAGATACTTGTCAAAGGTTTGGTAAGCCTTGGCAATGCGACGGAGTTGTGGGCTAGTTGCCTGCTCAATGGTAATGACATAGTTTTCCACATCTTCCACTTTTACTTGAAAGTCTATCCAGGCTTGGATAAAGTTAGCTTTTTCTTCTGCCCAGTCTGGGGCAGTAACATCATTTTCACCACCGTTTGAGTAAAGTTTAAGGGCGTTATCCACAGCCTCTTTAAAGGCCTCTGGTCTTTGGAAGGTGATGATATGGCCATAACGCTTTTTACTGTCGAAGATGCGGTTGGTGCGGCTAAAGGCTTGAATCAAATCCTGTGGACGCATGGGCTTACGATCGATAAAGAGAGTGGATAGACAAGGGGCATCAAAACCGGTCAAAAGACGGTCTACAACGATGACCAAATCCAACTGCTCTTTACGAGGAATGTATTTGTCTAACTTTCTAGCTAAACGATTATTGATATCCGTGTTAAAGCCACGCAAATCAGCCATATTAAAATGGGTCCCATACTCTTGATTGTAATCGTCCATGACCTGCTTCATGTGCTCTTGGTAGCCGATAGATTCTTCTTCATTTTCCGACACAGAGTAAGTGACTGTCACCTTTGGAAAGTCAAGTAGCACGCGCTTAACCCGCTCTGACACCTTGACACGTTCCTGTCCTGCCTTGATACTCTTGAGCAGATTGTAATAGGCCTGAGCCTGTGGAATGGACTTAACGGTTAAGATGGCCTCGTAGGTCTTGCCCTCACCATTTGGGAAGCCCAACTGTTGATAACTTTTGTTTAGGATAGCATCCAAGACTTCTAGCATGTGCTCTTTATCTTCATAGACAGAGTCAGGAAGGTCTTCTTCAGGAATCGGCGAAATAATGGTATTACGATAGTCCACCTTAAATCCCAGAACTGCCCCGTCATGGATGGCTTCTTTGACCGTATACTCATGGAGGCATTCGCCATATTGTTGGTGGGTGGTTTGTGCCAAATCACCTAATTGCTTGCGTTTATTTTCCTTGAAAATCGGTGTTCCTGTAAAGCCATACCAGAGCGAATTGTGGAAAAAGCCTTTGATGTCTTTTTGGGTCTGAGGCGTGACCGCACGGTGACATTCATCCACAACAAAAGCCACACGAAGGTCCTTGATTTTTTCCGAATCCTTTTGATATTTACCTTCTTGGAACTTGCGCATCATGGTTGTGATTTTCTGGATAGTCGTCACAATCACACGCTTATCATTTCCTGCCAAACGCTTAACCAAATCATGGGTATTGTCCGTTTCGTCGATATCAATAACATCGTTAGCGGCGTAGGAAAGGAAGGATGACGTCGTCTGCTGGTCAAGGTCCCTACGGTCCACGACGAAGATTGTCTTTTGAATGGCTGGAATCTGCAAGAGGTTGCGAGCCACCTTGTAGGACGTTAGAGTCTTACCAGAACCTGTGGTATGCCAGATATAGCCTGATTCCTGACGGCGAGAGGCATCTTGAACAGACTCGATAGCATGAATTTGATAGGGACGTAAGAGGATAAGGGCTTTCTTACTATCATCAATAACGGAATACTGCATCACCATCTGATGGGCACGTGGAATAGACAGGACTTCATGAGCAAAGTCCATGAGACTGGTCATGGGTTTATTATCTTTATCCACCCAAGATGTCAAGAACTGTTTATTGAGCTTATCCTCTCGTGCAGCTGCGATATAACGTGTATCCACCTTATTAGTCACAACAAACATCTGAAGGGCAGAATAGATGCCACGTAACTTACCTTCACGGTCATATTTTTTGATTTGATGAAAGGCATCCAAAAAGGCCACACGAGGACTCTTGAGCTCTATATGGATAAGAGGAAGTCCATTAATCATCAGCGTCGTATCTAAACGGCGGTCCTGATCTTGTGGATAAGCCTTGTCACGTTCCACCTGATTAATCACCTCGTAACTGGATTTTCCAGCAGCGATATTGTCACGCCAGATGACAGAAAGTCGGATAGTCCCAAGGCTAGCATCTTCACGCTGTACCTCAACTTTGGCAATACCATTTTCACCTGCCAACCACTTAGCAGCTTCATAATAGTTAATGAAGTTAAGCTGGTTCTTGATTTGGCGCTTCTCCTGCTCAGTCAAGGGATGGTCAGCGAGTAGGGCAACGTTATTTTGCGCTAACTTCTCAAAAAAGTTGTCCCATAATTGACCTTCGTTTTTTAAATCTGGGCGATAGGTCCACTGGCTCTCACCAGAGGTTAATTGCTCGATTAATTGACGTTCTATCTCAAGTTCTGGAGTAACAGGTGGCATGACTTATCCTTTCAATATTGTCGTAATCCCTTACATTATAGCATTTTCACGGGTTCTTTCATAGTTTTGGGAAAATTCGAACAAAAAAACACGGCCCGAAGGTCATGTTATTATCATTTATTTACCCATTTTTTCCTGTATGAGTTTTTCCACTCTTTGGTAACTGGCTTCAATTTCTTCCTTACTAAAGAGTTTTGTTTGCAAGGCTTCCCAGCTACTGCCGATGGCTGGATTAGTCTGATTCTTCATAAACTCCTCCTAGTCTTCCTCCCTATGAATGGTAAACCCTGTAGCTTGTTGGTTAGCCATGATGGTCATGTCTGAAATTTGGACGCGTCGTGGTTGCTTGGTGACGTAGAGAACTGCGTCCGCAATATCTTGAGCCTGGAGGGCTTCTAACCCTTGATAAACCTTGGCTGCCTTATCCTTATCACCGTGAAAGCGAACTTGAGAAAAGTCGGTCTCAACGATACCAGGCTGAATGGTTGTCACCTTGATATCTGTGGCAATGGTATCGATACGCAAGCCATCGCTGAAAGTTTTCACCGCGGCCTTAGTAGCTGAATAAACGGCAGCACCTGCATAGGCATAGATGCCCGCAGTAGATCCCATATTGATGATATGACCCTCATTGGCAGCAACCATGCTTGGCAAAATCTGACGTGTCACCATCATCAAGCCTTTGACATTGGTGTCGAGCATGGTCAGCATGTCCCACTCCTCATAGTCTTGGTAGGCTGTTAGACCTAGTGCCAGACCTGCATTATTGACTAAGACATGGATCTGTCCCACGCTTTTGAGAATAGCTTGGCAAACATCCTTGACCATGGCCATATCAGTGACATCCAGAGCAAAGGTCCAAACTTTTTGATTTGGATAGGTTGCTTGGAGCTCTTCTTTTAGAGTTTCTAAGCGCTCCACACGGCGACCTGTTAAGATGAGATTTTCTCCCTCTTTGGCAAAGGCACGCGCCGTTGCTTCCCCAATTCCTGATGTTGCTCCTGTAATAAGTACATTTTTAGACATAAAATTCTCCACTTCTATGATTCTGCTGCCCCTAATCGTTGTTGGTTAATTCACTCAACTTCTTGATAAAATCAGGAAGTTCTAGCTTGGGGAGGTTAGATTTCTTATTTCCCGACTTCCAAAATATCCAGAGCAACTGGTTGAAACCGTCCTGCAGAACTTTCTTTTGTTGGTCCGAGAAATTGCCAAATTCTTGCAACATCTGGCCTAGCTTAGGGAGAGTTTTTATCCCAATATCATCCAGACTTTCAATTCCAGAATCAAGAATGGTATCAAAGAACAAATCACAAACCTGCTTGAGTTCTTGATTAGACAAGGTCTCAATCCATTCTTGGAAGGTCTCTTTTAAGCGTTGACTCAAGTCTGTCGGCTGGTCCACATAAACAAAATCATTTGTTCCCAAGTCAACCTGCCAAAGTAAGACATTGTGTTGAGCGATGCCTATACCATCTGCTGCTACGAGCTTTGCGACCTTATCCCAATAAAGCATGACTCCCACAACTGATTCTTGAGGTCTGATAACCGTCATCTTGGGTTTTAACTCTTGGTAAGAAGTCTTCTCTAAGAGGGGCTTCATCAAGCCCGGAGAATCAAGAAGCAAGAGCTCTACTATTTGCTCACGCAGGACAGTCGAACTCTGAACAGCCGAATAGAGGGCAAGATTGCCACCCTTGGAATGTCCAGAAACAGCGATATGGCCACTGAGGTTTGGCAAGTGCTTCTCCAGAAAGGCCATGGCTGAGCGATGGGCAGGAATTTCCCGACTGTAAGTCAGCTGAAAATCTTCCTTCCAACCAATGACGCTATCATCTGTCCCACGAAAGACAATCTGCTGGTAGTCCAATTCAGGCAGACTGAAAATCATAGCCGCAAACTGTTTTTCCACTTCCTTGTCCAAGACACTACAGTAGTCACTTAGATTAAGTCCAGCGAAACGCCTAGACCTGACCATGGCTTCAGCGAGTTCCACCCGTTCCTTAGTCACCATGAAGGTATAATCGGGATTTAGGTCCTTCCCTTCAGCATAGTCATGTAAATTGATGGTTTCCTTCAAATCACTTGCTGAGAGCCATTTTTCATAAGTCAGGTAGCCAATCTCATTGATGCAAACCTTATCCAAGATATTAAGAGGCTCTTGGTCGAAAGGCAAATCCTTAACCTTTTCAAGATAATCGATTAAATTGGACATCATTACTCCTTAAAGTCTTTCTTACTTTGATTTTACTAGAATTTTCAATAATTTGTTAGTGAAAAATGTGATATGATAAGAGAAATTATTTATTAGGAAAAGGAAGCTTATGACTATTTCACGATTTTACCGTATCTTACTAGCTCTCTGTGGACTAGTAGGAGTTTCTATCCAAATCCATGATGATGGTTGGGGCATGTTGCTCTATTACACTGTTTTGTCCAATATCCTGGTCTTCTCCAGTTTGATTTTCTTCATCTTCTATGACTTCAAAAAAGGGGATGCGACAACTAACACCAAACTCTTACGTTACAAGGGTGGTGTAACCATGGCTATCCTCATCACTGGAGTCATCTATCATATCCTCTTGGCACCTATTACGGAACCTGAGAAATTCTGGACCCTCCGTAACTTCTTGGTCCACTATATTGTGCCTTGGGGATTGGTGCTTGATACCCTTATTTTCGATGCTAAGAAAGCCTACCATCTACGTGAGCCAATTTACTGGTCCGTGGTCCCTCTGTCTTACTTTGCCTTTGCCCTGCTAAATGGGCTGGTGCTAAAACTCCCAATTCCAGGTGCCAAAGATAGCCCCTTCGCCTACTTCTTTATCAATGTCAATAAATTTGGTTGGAACAAGGTTTTGGTAAACGTCCTGGTCATCAGTGCTGGGTATATCGCTGTTGGCTATCTCTTATATCTCTTGAAAAAATTTATCGGTCGTAAACCAGCATAAAATACAAACTGAGCTACCCTAGGTAACTCAGTTTTTTCTATTGCAATAAGCCTAATTTATCAAATGCCTTGTACAAGCCATCAGCTTCAACATCGTCTGTTACAAAGTCTGCCATAGCCAAGATTTCTGGCCCACCATTTCCCATGGCAACGCCAACCTCACAGTATTCCAACATAGGGATATCAATCTTGGCATCTCCGAAAGCAATGGTGTCCGAACGCTTAGCACCCAAATGTTCCAAAAGAACATCAATGGCATGGGCCTTGTTAATATCCTTAACACCCAAGTCACCAAACAAGGCTGTTTCACCTCGCCCTCCCCAAGTATGGGCTTCAAGCTGTGGAAAAGCTTCTTTGGAATCCAAGTGATCCTGATAAGACTCCAAAACAAAACTGACCTTGTTTAGGTCGTCACGATAGAGTTCTCCACCATACTGGAGGCCATGAATGAAATCTTCTGGTTCCTTACCCTCAACAGACTCTGCAGATTGCCCCTTTTGAATAGCGTAAGTCTTTAGTGTCTCACGCGCCCGCTCCCGAAAATCAGGACTAGCAAAGAGGCCGTTATTGCTCTCCAGATAAAAGGCCAGATGGCGCTCTGTTAGCCAATCCACAATCTTTGCTGCATCTTCCTTGGAAATCAGCTGATGCATGAGGACCTGACCATGATGCTCCACATAAGAGCCATTGCCACCAATCATCCCATCCAAGCCAATTTCCCATAATTCTGGTTGCATTTCTGCCTTACTACGTCCGGTACAAACATAGACCAGATGGCCCTTTTCACGCGCCTGACGAATAGCCTTGACTGCTGACTCTGGAATGCGGTTATGATAATCCACCAATGTCCCATCAACATCTAGAAAAATAAGTTTTGACATGTTTTCACCTCGAGTCTTCTTTTACTTTATTATACCCTGATACTGCTCCAAGAGATAATACTTTCCTCGGACAAACTGATACTATCCTATGATAGTATTGTTTCCAATCCAAAGCATTGCCATTTCTCCTGAAAGAAGCTATGATGAAGGTATGAATGATTTAAAAACACTACTGAATCACCTGCCCTATAAATTAGCAGCCTATGATGCCCAAGGAAACTTTCTCTACGACAACGGTGGCGCTGACGGTAGTTTCTTCCCCCGTGAGCCTGAAAATCTGCCTGATTGGGTCATGTCTGAAGTTCTAGCATCCTCTACCAAAGAAAGAAGTTATCAGATTCCAACTGACAGTTTTGATCAAGTCCTCATCCAGACCTACCAAGCTGCTATCGACAACGAAGGAAAAGTCCTAGGATTTTGGGAGACTATTTATGATTTGAAGCAACCTCTCAAGACCTATCTTGATAACTCTGCTCAAGCTCTTGTCGCCTGGTCTGATGCCACTAGTGGCGCTAGTTTCAAGGAAGAAACTGACTTTTAGGCTAAATTTCTTGCTTTAATAAATGAAAAATTCACTTAATTCAAGACCAACGCAAAACACCCTTATTCATAAAATGTGCCTAAGTCAGCACTACAAAGGCTTTTTGGAAATCAGTCACTTTAATATCTCTCACAGAATTTATAAACACTCTATTTTGCATTTTTGCGCTATTTAAGGTAAAATGGGAGTAATGAGAAAAAGAATAAAACCGATCGTTGTTTACGTGGTTCTAGCTCTTTTAGGATTAGCATTAGTTATTGCAAATATTCACAATACGTCCAAACAGCAGGCGCATCTCCAAAACGTGAAATCTGCTATTCCTTCTGCTACTACACCGAAAACAACAACCAGTAGTACATCTAGTAGTTCCGACGAGGAGCTGAAACTCAATCCCATTATCGACCTTTCGGGGTGGCAACTACCTCAGGATATCGATTACGATGTCTTGTCAAATCATATTTCTGGTGCTATTATCCGTGTCTTTGGCGGATCACAGATTAGTAAGGATAGCAATGCCGCTAGTTCGAATGGGGTTGACAAATCTTTTAAAACACATATCAAAGAACTCCAAAAACGTGATGTTCCAGTTGCCGTCTATTCCTACGCTCAAGGTGCTTCTGTCAAGGAGATGAAGGAGGAGGCTCGTATTTTCTACAAAAATGCTTCTCCATACAAACCTACCTATTACTGGATTGACGTTGAAGAGGAAACCATGCCTAATATGGAGGAAGGTGTCCAAGCTTTTCTAGCTGAGCTCAAACGTCTAGGAGCTGATAAAGTCGGTCTCTATATCGGTGCTTATTTCATGCTTGAGCAAGAGGTTTCAACCAGAAACTTCGATGCTGTTTGGATTCCCGCCTACGGTACTGACTCTGGTTACTATGAGACTTTGCCAAACACTGATATTGACTATGATCTACATCAGTATACCTCACAAGGAAGTCTTCCTGGATTCGATAATATTCTAGATCTTAGCCAAATCAATCCCGAGAAAAACAAACGTAAAACCTTTGAAAAACTCTTTGGTAAGATTAAGCAAAAACCAACTAAAAATAAGAAGACTACTTCGACAAGTTCATCTAGTAGTCAGTAAAAACCAGTGTCTAAAGCACTGGTTTTCTTCTTGTCAAATTGGTTTAGGCTTGTTCGGACGAATATGTTATAATGGATGGTAGAAATGAATAACTTTAAAAGGAGATATGACAATGGCTAAGAAAGGCAAAGTCAAGAAGACCCTGGTTGACCAAATTCTTGATAAAGCTAAGATTGACCATGATAGCTTATCCTTCAATGGTTTAGAGGGGGATCTTCCAGAAGATGTGGCGCGTGAGAGCATTTATAAAACCCTCGCCCTTAAGGGAGATAAGACAGGGCCTGTCATCGGCATTGTCCCTATCACCGAACACCTGTCTGAAAAGAAATTAGCTAAAATTTCAGGGAACAAGAAGGTTCAAATGATTCCACAAAAGGATCTCCAAAAAACAACTGGCTATGTTCACGGGGCTAACAATCCTGTGGGAATTCGCCAAAAACATAATTTCCCTATTTACATCGATCAGTCTGCCCAAGATGCTGGCTTCCTCATTGTCTCAGCGGGGGAAATTGGGCGTTCTATTCGTATCAATAGTCAAGAACTTGCTGATTTTGTTAATGCTGAATTTGCTGATATTAAGGAGTAATCATGAAACTGTATTTTGTACGTCACGGTAAAACTGAGTGGAACTTGGAAGGCCGACTTCAAGGTGCCAAGGGAGACTCGCCTTTACTTAAAGAATCTATCGAACAAGTACGTGAGCTAGGTCACTACCTCAGTGACACTCATTTTGACTTGGTCTTCTCAAGTGACCTACCTCGTGCTAAAAAAACTACAGAGCTCATCATGGAGTCTCAAAAGCATAAAGCTAAAGTTACCTACACTAAAGCTTTGCGTGAATGGCAACTAGGTAAACTAGAGGGGCAAAAGATTTCCCTTATCCAAGCCATCTATCCAAAAGAAATGGATGCCTTCCGTAACAATCTAGCCAATTTCCGTGCTAAGGACTTCCAAGCGGAATCTGTCTACAAAACAACAAAACGTGTGGCCGAATTTGTCAAAACACTTAAAGATAGTGATGCTAAAAATGTCCTCGTTGTCGGTCACGGAGCTAACCTAACAGCTTCTATCCGTACCCTCCTTGGTTTTGAACCTGGTCTTCTTCGTAAAGCAGGAGGTCTTGACAATGCTTCTGTCACTATTCTCGAAACCAATGATTTCGAGCACTTCACTCTTAAATGTTGGAATGATACGTCCTATATGGATGAACAAAACAAGATTAGCTAAATCATCGACTGACTTCATAAGACAAGCGATCCTGATTAAGGGTCGCTTTTTAACACTCAAAAAGCCCTTAAAGCTATTACTTTAAGAGCTTCACCTCCATTATTTCTTCCCTCTCTCATTTTCATTTTCTGATAAATAAAACGGCCACACGAGGCCGCTCTATTTATCTTCCATATTTCATACGAAGGATTTTTTCCTGGTTAGCATTCAAACGAAGAAGGATAACCACTTTATCAATACTCATATTGCTCTCAAGAAGACGTTCAGCCGCCATCATAAGACCATTATTGATACCTAGTTGAAGGACTGGATTTTCATTATCATTGATATCAAAGATATATTTGTTATTTGGAAGGTCGAAAAGGACTTTCACCGCTCCAAAGAGTTGCTCAAAACTATCGATTTCCAAGTCGAATACTGGCTTAGTACCTGGTTTGAGGCTACGGCCACGGTGGTTAAACCACATAGAATGCCAGCCACCATTGAAGGCACCCATGACATCATTGTCATAAGAATCTCCAACATAGAGTGTCGTTGATGGATTCATGTCAAATTGCTCAGCTGCGAGATTGAAGATTTCCTTCTCAGGCTTTTGGAAACCTGTCGCCTGACTGACGATGACACGTTTAGGGTCCACGTAATCATAAAGTCCCAACTTCTTAACCTTCTTAAGTTGGTGCTCTGTCGGACCATTGGTAATAATACCCATAGGCACATTTTTTTCCTTAAGGAAATCAAGGGTCATGCGCATCTCATCAAGCATGGTGATATTTTCCAACTCATGCTCGTAAACCTCTTGGAAATGGTTACCCGTTTCTTCATCAATTTCACGGTAGCCAAACTCCAAAAGCGTCTCTTTACAGCGCCAAAAACGGAAATATTCGGTTGTCCACTCACCGGCCATTACACGTGGAAAACCAACATCAGAATAGTGGCGGAAACGAATGTAGGCTTGATTCATGTGACTCATATCAAAGTCAGGGAAACATTTTTCCATGGCAATACGATAAGGTGCCTGTTGGTCATAAATAGTATCGTCAACGTCAAAAACAATAGAGGTAATCATCTGTCCGTTCTTTCTTATATCATTCTCTTGTCAGAGACTTAGGTAAGTTAAGAGATCTAACAACTAGACTGCAATATCAGTCAGCTCCTAATTTAATCCTAGGTCTTGCAAAAGTAAGCTTTAAGTCAACTGTCTAGGGGCAATCTTACTAATCTGTTTTTTATCAGAGTGCAATTGCCCAAACAGTCTTATTATACCGTTTTTGCCCTCTTATTTCAATTTTCGACCCCATTTAAGAAAAGATTATTCGTGTTTTGAAGATAGAAAAAGGTTTGGAACAATTTGTCCCAAACCTAATGCATCTTGTCATATTCAGACACTTATTTAATTTCTTTAAAGGTCATTTTTTGTTTGACTTCACCCTGACCACCTTTGGCAATCTGATAATAGAAGTCTTTTGATGTGAAGTGGTCACCATAAGCAAAGACCTTGTTGTACTGCCATTGTGACAATTGATCGTCCTCTTTTTTACCGAGAGTCAATGTTGTCTTTGTCACGCTGTATTCCCACTTAGCTGTTTGGTCATTATAGGCCTTGTCAAAATCTGTTTGGCTCTTAGCAGCATTAACCACTGTCGTACGATCCTGACTCACAAGTGCCTTGTTACCGCCTTCTTGGAAAGCTACATACATGACACGATTATTGACCTCACCATTTAGAGAACTTGAGTATTGGTAAACCTTGCCAGGTACAACACTATCCAAATGGTGTGTTCCCCAGTAATAGAAAGCACCAAATCCAGCTCCCGTAACCAAGAGACAGGCGAGAACGACACTAATAATGATATTTCTCTTTGACATGTCTTGCCCCTCTCTATTCGTCACCAGTTAGGTCAGAGAAAGTTGCCTCTGAGTCTGTTTCAGTGTGGCTTGAAGAACTTGATGATGAGCGTTCAACACTTGATGAAGCCTTAGATTCAGATGATTTTTCAGTGCTTGATGATGAACTTTCTTTTTCTTTGTAAACATCAACGTTGAAAGCCCACTTATCACCCTTATAATTTACCTGGATTTGGGCATATCTTGCCTTGATAAGATCTGACATCTTACTATCACTGTTAAGAACATCATAAATCTTTTGAGCGAGAGCCTTGGCATTGACTTCCGTTTTGGCACCATCTTTAGGTCCATCAACAATATCTTTAGCCTTTGGCGTTTCACCTTGAAGGTAAAGGGCTTTGCTTTCAGTGTCCTTCTTATATTCAACATTTTTACCATTCTTATCATCTGCATGTGAGAAGAAAGTCCATGCAGGACTACCTGAACGTTTTTGTTGATAAACTTGTTCGAATTCACTTTGAACCTTGTCTTGGAAAGCATCATCAGTCAATTCTTTTTCCTTAGAACTTTCTGTACTTGCTTTGCTTTCACTACTACTTGCTGTTGAGCTTGATGCAGAAGAAGATGATGAAGATCCACTTGTTGAACTTGATGAAGCATCTTTAGATTCTGATGATGAAGATGAATCCTTACTATCTTTAGAATCTTTAGTATCTTTATCTTTATCGTTATTATTGTTAGTCGTGCTATTTGAGAATGAAACGCTATTGTCAGAATTATCTGGAGCGTAGATCACTGTATTCTTAGAATGGTCATCAGAGACAAAAGTGCTGTTATTGATAATCACTCGGTTGTTATCACCATAATAGTTGTTGATAACAATCTTAGAATGTGCACAACGGTAACCATTACCAGTCACATGGTAACCTGCTGGGACATCACCATCACGTTTCAAGATGAGGACGTCACCTGCGAAGATAAGGTCAATATTCTGAATATTATTATCGTAGGCTAATTTTTCAATAGAAATTCCAGTCGCTTGAGAGATTCCCCACAAGGTATCTCCCCATTGAATCACGTATTGTTGGCCATCTAACTGCTGTGGATTGATGTTCTGAGTTGTCAAATTATTTGTAATTTGTTCAGGTGTGCTGGCAATCCAGTTTGTAATATCAGCAGCGTGAGCACTCGTTTGATTTTGATAAAAGCTATCTGCTAACACAGATACCGTAGGCATCCCAATAGGTGCTAGTAAAGCGCCAAGCATCACAGCTTTACTAACATAATTTTTCTTTTTCATCGTATTTCCTCCTTATATCATACGAAACTTACTTTGCTATTGTACACCCTTATTATTATATTTGTCAATAAATTCTATAACTTTCTAATCTAGCGTTAATACTAGTTAATGATTTGTCCTAAAAATAGACAAATCCTAGCTTTATTCATCTGACATTTAATCATTTGTCCTATCTTTAGAGGGTGATTTATGATACAATAATTACGACTATTTTATGGAGGACTAACATGTCAAATCAACACATGGAAGAATTGAACGATCAACAGATTGTCCGTCGTGAAAAAATGGCGGCCTTGGCTGAACAAGGAATCGATCCTTTTGGTAAGCGATTCGAACGCACAGCTACATCTGGTCAATTAAAAGAAAAATACGCTGACAAAACAAAAGAAGAATTGCACGAAATCAACGAAACTGCTACTATCGCAGGTCGTTTGATGACTAAACGTGGTAAAGGTAAAGTTGGCTTCGCCCACATCCAAGACCGCGATGGTCAAATCCAAATCTACGTGCGTAAAGATGCTGTCGGTGAAGAAAACTACGAAATCTTCAAGAAAGCTGACCTTGGTGACTTCCTCGGTGTCGAAGGTGAAGTCATGCGAACAGATATGGGAGAACTTTCTATCAAAGCTACTCATATCACACACTTGTCTAAAGCCCTTCGTCCATTGCCTGAGAAATTCCACGGACTTTCAGACGTTGAAACAATCTACCGTAAACGTTACCTCGATTTGATTTCTAACCGTGAAAGCTTTGACCGCTTTGTTACACGTTCAAAAATCATTTCTGAAATCCGTCGCTACCTCGATGCTCAAGGTTTCCTTGAAGTAGAAACACCTGTCCTTCACAACGAAGCTGGTGGTGCTGCTGCTAAACCTTTCATCACTCACCACAATGCACAAAACATCGACATGGTGCTTCGTATCGCGACTGAGCTCCACCTCAAACGTCTCATCGTTGGTGGTATGGAACGCGTTTACGAAATCGGACGTATCTTCCGTAACGAAGGTATGGATGCCACTCACAACCCTGAGTTCACATCTATCGAAGTTTACCAAGCATACGCTGACTTCCACGATATCATGAACTTGACTGAAGGTATCATCCAACACGCTGCTAAAGCTGTTAAAGGTGACGGACCTATCAACTATCAAGGAACTGAAATCAAGATCAACGAACCATTCAAACGCATCCACATGGTTGACGCTATCAAAGAAATCACTGGCGTTGACTTCTGGCAAGACATGACTTTGGATGAAGCCAAAGCTATCGCTGCTGAAAAGAATGTTCCTGTTGAAAAACACTACACTGAAGTTGGTCACATCATCAACGCCTTCTTCGAAGAATTCGTTGAAGAAACATTGATTCAACCAACATTCGTTTACGGTCACCCAGTTGCTGTGTCTCCATTGGCTAAGAAAAATCCAGAAGACCCACGCTTCACTGACCGTTTCGAACTCTTCATCATGACTAAAGAGTACGGAAATGCCTTTACCGAATTGAACGACCCAATCGATCAATTGTCACGTTTCGAAGCACAAGCTGCTGCTAAAGAACTCGGTGATGACGAAGCAACAGGCATCGACTACGACTACGTTGAAGCACTTGAATACGGTATGCCACCAACAGGTGGACTCGGAATCGGTATCGACCGTCTCTGCATGCTCCTCACTGACACAACAACCATCCGTGATGTCTTGTTGTTCCCAACGATGAAATAATAATCATATCCCATTATTTGAATAATGGGATATTTTTATATGAGGTATAAACATGTTTAAAAAATTGAAGTCCCTTTTTAAGAAAAAATCAACTGTAGTTGAACAGCCTGAGACAAAGAGAGAAGAAAGTCAATTAGACTTTCCCATAGACCGCACAAATTATTTTTTCGATCATGCACTTGTATTCTATTGTGAAGAAAATGATATTACTTCAGAAAAACTAAGCAAATCAGATATGCTAGAGATTAGCAAAAGAGCTGCCTTACATCTCAGTGTCTTCGTAGCCTGGCTAGCAAAGCACGATTTTCTGAATCCCCAAAGTGATAGCTTTAACCTTGAAGATGCACAAAAACTCAAGAATGAAACGATTACGGGTACAGACTATCTCTTTAAACATCTTGATGAAAAACTCTATTCATCTGATATTAGTGACACACTCCTCCCCTTCATCTCTGATTTTTATGAAGATTATATGGATTTTTGTTATACAGTCTTGGTTGATGATGTTGCTAAAACTGAATTTGACTGGAAAATCTATCACTTGGTTGAAGATGACATTGACGAGATGTTTACCAGTTACAAAGAACAATTAGTATAAATAGAAAAAAATTCTCTCGTAATTACCGTGAAACCTTCTTTTATATTTTGCTCTTGGAGCCCTTACTCAAGTAACCGAACCTCCCATCACCGCTAGCATAGTGGTTAGTAAAAAAATAAGCTAGTTGATTCACCTGGTTTGTGATAATAAAACTTACCAAAGTTACTACTATAATTGCAAGTATCCCCAAACCATCACCTTCATGTTACTCTCCTAACATAAGGAAGTTGTTTAACTCAAAACTATCAAAAAGTTCTCCCTCTTGATAACTTCAGAGGGAGAACTTTCTGCTATTTAACGTAAGTATGCAATGGATAAGTAGGGAATTCAACTTCACGAGCTTTTTCAGATGTCACAAAGCCAGCTGGTGCATCTAATACTGTAGGAATTCGGTTGATAATAGTTGCACAGGTATGTGCAACTGTATCTGGTTTTGACACTGAGAAGACAAGATTAGGCTCACCAGTAATCTCCCAGTCACACATATCTCCATCATCTTCACGATATACCTTACCTATACATTCCACTTCAAACTCAACTCCTTGGTGAGTATGAATCGTTGTTACTGCTGACATACCTGTCACGTCACCTGCTTTAATAGTTCGACCAAGAGTTGCAGAATAGACATCCTCATCTAGAACATAAGGAACACTCTTTTGAGAAATATCCTTAATGGTCCAATTCATTTTTGAACAAATAGCTTCAGCAGAATTCCACATATAAGATGGGAAACTTTCAGCACTTGCGATTTCAGCATCAAATCGTTCTAAATCATAACCAGCACCATGAGCTTCTGCAAGAGCAAGTCCATAGTCTTCTACATTATAGCTAACCTTACCTTTGATCTTATCGATTCTATTTAGCCCTGCCATGGCAAGACAAGGCATATTAATCCAGTAAATATCTTGCATCCCAGATCCCATAATTGTAACGCCATATTTTTTCGCTAATTTATCTAAGCGATTTGTCTCAGATGGTGAGGTTGTCCAAGGATAAATGGCTTCTTCACAAGTTGTTATAACATTGACCCCATGCTTAATAGCTGTTTCGAAGAAATCATACATTTCTGGCATATAGGAAAGAATTGTCACGATGGCGATATCAGCATCACAATTGCTAAAGACTTCCTCCGCATTGTCTGAAATTAGGACACCAGTTTTATAACCGAGTCCTGCAAAATCACCTACATCTTGACCAACAATATTTGGATTATTATCAATCGCTCCAACGATTTCAATACCATGATCTAACATGTATTTAAAAAGAACTTGAGACATTTTCCCACAACCAAATTGTACTGCACGAATTTTAGTATTTTTCATAGATTTCGCCTTCTTTCTATAAAGGTTGTTATTTATTTCACAATTATATTATAATGTCTCTAGTAACTAGAGAGTCAATAGAAAGTTTGGTGGAAAATGAAAGACATTTTACGAATTGGAGAGTTCTCCAAATTAAATAATATTCCTATTCGTACGCTAAGATTCTATGATCAGATTGGTCTCTTGAAACCATATCAAGTCGACCCTGAAACCAACTATAGAAGTTATCATATTGAGCAATCATCCCTAGTGGATGCCATACAGTATTTGCGTCAACTTGACTTTTCTTTGGAAGAGATTAAAGAAATCCTGTCTGATATCGAAAATTCACACCTTCACAAACTGATTATCGACAAGTATCAGCAACTCATTGAAGAACAAAAACGTATCAAAAAACAACTTCGAGAAATTGAAATCTATCAATCTGGAGCCTTGCTTTACCAGACGAAATCCCACTCTCAACACTTAGAAATCCAAACATTTCCTGAACGTTCTCTTTATCGCTTTCAGATTGATTCAAATATCTATCAGATGTCAACTGAGGAATACGAACTTCATTTACGGTGTTTTAAGCAAGAAATCATACAATACAATCCTTTTTTCAATCATTTTAGTCGAGTAGGTTCAATTATGCCAAAAGAGAATTTCATCAGTCAAAACTTTGATTCCAAAGAGTTTACACTATTTGATGATGAACCCATCTATCACTCTCATCTAACCAAAAGCATACTCCCAGAAGGTAACTACGCTATACGTTACTGTAAATCATTCGAAGAAGAAATTAAACTCTTGCCTCAATTCCTCTTAGATATTCGTGAACAAGGTTATCAAATTATTGGAGACTATCTTTGTGAAGTCATCCATGAGCAGCCGAGCCTAGAAGAACAAAAAAGAGATATGTTTATTCGAATGCAAGTTAGAATTGGAAAAAAAGTTAAAAATTTCAACCTAAACCATTTTCGTAACTAGTATTTGCTATAATAGGTTTATCCTGCAACTTAGAAAGGGCTTATACAATGCCAGAGGGAATTAATTTATTTCAGGACACTTTGATAAAATCACTTAAGTTTGGTTTTGTTGATAACATTAAATATCAAGAGGGTGGTTATTCTCCCCAAATTCTTGTGAATAATAGTGATGAAAAGCGCTATGTCTTGACAGACCTACAGGAAGAATTGAGTAAGTGTACTGCTTTCTACTTTTCTGTCGCCTTTGTCACTAAAAATGGAATTGCCATGATTAAGTCTCAGTTATCAGATCTAATGGATAAGAAAGTGCCAGGAAAAATCTTGATTTCCCCTTATCTAGATTTCAACGACCCTGATGCAATGCGTGAGCTACTAAAACTTAAAAATGTTGAAGTTCGTTTAACGCCTGAAAAGATGCAGATGCACGCCAAATTCTATATTTTCGAACATACTGGTAAACAGGTATTGATTTCAGGTAGTTCCAACCTTACTCATACAGCTTTAAAAATTAATTATGAGTGGAATATCAAACTAACCTCTACTCATAACGGGGAGTTCATTCAAAATACCAAATCAGAATTTGACCGTATTTGGGAAAAATCAGAGTTACTAACACCCGAAATAATTGATACCTATGCTCAAAAGAGAAAGAAGGTCATTAGTCTCACAAAGATTAATGATGAAGAGAAACTCCCCTATTCAGCTGAAAAAATTGTTCCTAATAAAATGCAAGAAGCCGCACTAGAAGGACTCAGAAATATTCGTGAACAGGGAAAAGATAGGGCACTCGTTATTAGTGCCACGGGTACTGGTAAGACATTTTTATCTGCCTTTGACGTTAAACAATATAATCCTGAACGCATGTTATTTATCGTCCATCGTGAACAGATTCTCAAAAAATCTTTAATAGATTTTCAAAAAGTTCTGGGCTTTAATCCCTCTGAAGGATATATTTATCACTCAGGTGACGATTTAACTGGTAAAAAATATATCTTCGCGACTATTCAAACATTGTCACGCGAGGAGAACTTAAAAGCATTTTCAAAAGACTTCTTCGACTATATTCTCATTGACGAAGTGCATAAGGCTGGGGCTGATTCATACAAAAAAGTTATGGACCATTTTACACCGAATTTTTATCTAGGTATGACAGCAACTCCTGAACGTACTGATGGCCAAAATATCTACGAGATTTTTGACTATAATATTGCCTATGAGATTCGCTTACAAGATGCATTAGAAAATGACATGCTTTGTCCGTTCGTTTATTTTGGTGTTAAAGACATTGAAATTAATGGGAAACTTATTGACGAAAAATCAAACATCACAAACCTTACATCAGATGAGCGTGTCAAACATATTCTAAATAAAATTGATTTCTATGGTGTTTGTAATAATCAAGTTCGTGGACTTATTTTTTGCTCATCAAAAGCAGAAGCCAGAGAGTTATCAATAAAACTTAATCAACATGGAAAACGTACCATCGCATTGACTGGTGATGACGATATCAACTATCGTGAAAAGGTTGTTAAGCAATTAGAAGATGGAGAGCTAGAATATATCTTGACCGTTGATATTTTTAATGAGGGGATAGATATACCATCCGTAAACCAGGTAGTTATGTTACGTAACACGCAATCAAGTATCATTTTTGTTCAGCAGCTTGGTCGTGGACTTCGTAAGCATAAAAGCAAAGATTACGTTACTATTATTGGTAATTACAAAAATAACTATCTGATTCCAATTGCATTATTCGGTGATAAATCTATGAATAAAGATAATTACCGTCGTGAACTGCGTGAACCAAATATCTTGAGTGGTTTAACAACCGTAAACTTTGAGGAAGTTGCTAAAGAACAAATCTTCAAATCGATTACAAATACGGTTCTATCTAACATGAAAATTCTCAAAGATGCTTATACAGATCTTGAAAATAAACTTGGTAGAACGCCTATGCTAATCGATCATTTAACCTTTGATAATATTGATCCAATAGTATTTTTTAACAATAATAGCTTCAAAAACTATGCAGATGTTATTAACAAATTTTCAAACAAGTCAATAGAACTCACTGACACTGAGAGTAACTGGTTGAGTTTTATCACATTTGAACTTCTTCCTGGTAAACGAAAACATGAGCTGCTTCTACTTCAGGAACTTATCAAAAATGGTGAAGTCTCGAAAGATAAATTTATTGAGATTCTGGAAACTGAACAATTATCTACTAAAGACTCAATCATCTCCTCTGTTGAAAATGTATTAAGTCTTCAATTTCTTAAATCTCAAGAGGTAAAAAAATTCGGTACTGAACCTCTGGTCACTCTAGAAAAAAATGTTTATAAGCTCAATTCTGAGGTCCTAGATTGTTTCAAGAACTCTGATTTTGCCTTGCTTTTTAATGATGTTATTAAGGCTGGACTCTACAAAACGAATGATTATCCTGAAATATTTACAATCGGTCAAAAATATTCTCGTCGTGATGTCTGTAAACTTCTTAACTGGTCTAAGGATGAACCTCCACTTAATATTGGTGGCTATAAAATAGACAAGAACACTAACACTTGTCCAATCTTCATCACCTATCATAAAGATGATGAAATCAGTGATACTATCAAATACGAAGATGAGTTATTAAATGAAACTACTCTAAAATGGTTTTCTAAAAACAAGCGTACACTTGAGTCACCAGATGTAAAAACAATTATCAATTCCCCTGAAAATGGATTAGATCTAAAATTATTTATCATTAAAGATGATGCTGAAGGTGGAGATTTTTACTATTTAGGTGACTTAACCATCGTACCATCTACTGTTGAAGAATTAGTGCGCCCACTGGAAAGTGGTAATGAAAGTATTGTTACTATGAATTTCAAACTAGATAATCCTATTCCTGATACTCTCTATCGCTACATAACTAATAAATAAGAGCACCACATTTGTGATGCTCTTATTTTGATAACAATTCTACAGCTGGTCGGTCTACAGGTGCCCAATTCAAAGTTTTCAAGCGACTTGGCTCTAACCAAGCTGAATCCTGATGTTCTAACAAATCTAGATTTCCAGAAACGAGTTTAGCATGAAAGGTTTTCATAACAACTGTTCCAAAATCATAATCATAGGAAGCTTCATTAACGAAGGAAATAATCTCAATCTGAGAATTTAATTCTTCATGAATCTCTCGAATTAATGCTTCTTCAGGTGATTCTCCTTCTTCCAACTTACCTCCAGGAAATTCCCAGTATCCTCCTAAACTTTTTCCTTCTGGTCGTTGGGCACAAAAGATTTTGCCATCCTTTTCGATGGCTGCTGCCACAACATTAATGATTTTTTTAGACATGTAACATTCCTCCAAATAGTATTCTATCAAAAAGCTATCATGACAAGCAAACTTTAATTTGTTATGAAAAAACGCTTCTCTCATTTCGAGGGAAGCATTTTCTTATTTCCAAAATTTTGCTTTTGAAGCTGCTACCCAAGCTGATAGACAAGCTAGAGCTGCTACTGCATAGATAGCGTATTGTTTCGCAGGATAAATCCATACTTTGTTTTCTTCATGCCAGCGAGACTTCCAGAGGCTGATGTAATCTCCGGTCATTCCAGGATTTTTAAGGCGCTCCATGTAATTGGCAGGTAGGTTATCAGGCTGATTCATCTGCACGTTAATGATAAAGATAAGCAAAGCAAGCGCAATGACAACTAGGATTGCCAGGGTAATCTTTTTCTTAGCTGTTAGTTGAAATGTTTTCAATTATTTTTCTCCCTCATTTATGAAATAATCTACTCATATAGTTTAGTATAAAAAGGCAATTCTGAAAAGTCCTCTATGACACCAATGTAAGATAAGTCAAAACCTTGCACATCTTCCTCATGGTGCTATAATAAAGATGTCGGTCTGTCTAGAAATAATACACTTTTAGGCAGATATGACTTAGAAAGAGGTGTTTATGACATATTCAAAGAAGGTTTCCCTTTCTGAGGTAAACCAATCCATAGATACACCAAATAATAATCGTTTTTGGCAAAATCTTAAGGCTTTCTTAGGACCTGGGGCTCTTGTGGCAGTGGGTTACATGGATCCAGGGAACTGGATTACCAGTGTCGTCGGTGGGGCGACCTACAAGTATAGTCTGCTTTTTGTCATCTTAATTTCATCTTTAATCGCTATGCAGTTGCAACAAATGGCTGGGAAATTAGGGATTGTGACCCAAATGGACCTAGCTCAAGCGACTGCCTATCACTCGCCCAAATGGTTGCGATACACGCTTTGGGTGATTCTGGAGCTGGCCTTAATGGCGACGGATTTGGCTGAGGTGCTTGGTTCTGCCATTGCTCTTAACCTGCTCTTTGGTATTCCAATTATGGTTGCCATTCTGGTGACAGTCCTTGATGTCTTCCTGCTACTGCTCATCATGAAGCTGGGATTCAAAAAAATCGAGGCTATTGTTTCAACCTTGATTTTGACTATCTTGGTTATCTTTGTCTATCTGGTAGCCTTGTCTGAGCCTAGTATTACGGGAATCCTAGAGGGTTATCTCCCTACGCCAACGCTCTTCGAGCCACATGCTGCTGGACATACCAACCAGTTGACCTTGGCGCTTGGGATTGTGGGTGCGACCGTTATGCCACATAACCTCTACTTGCACTCATCCTTGTCACAGACTCGTAAGGTTGACTATTCTGATGGCAAAGACGTGACTAAGGCTGTCCGTTTCATGACCTGGGATTCTAACATCCAGTTGACTTTGGCTTTTGTGGTTAACTCCCTCCTCTTGATTTTGGGGGCAGCTCTCTTCTTTGGTCATGCTTCTGATATTTCAGCTTTCTCACAGATGTACAATGCTCTTCAGGACTCTAAGATTGCTGGTGCGGTAGCTAGTTCGACACTTTCAACACTCTTTGCCTTGGCGCTCTTGGCTAGTGGTCAAAACTCTACCATTACTGGTACTCTGACTGGCCAAATTGTCATGGAAGGCTTTCTCCATATGAGGTTACCGCAGTGGGTAATTCGTTTATTCACACGTCTCTTCGCCTTGCTACCTGTTATCGTTGTAGCTATTCTCTACGGTGATCAAGAAAAGACTCTGGATCAACTGCTAGTTTATTCACAGGTTTTCCTTTCACTTGCCTTGCCATTCTCTATCTTCCCTTTGATTTACTACACTTCTAAGAAATCACTCATGGGAAAACACGTCAATGCTAAGTGGAATACTTTCCTTGGTTATGCCATCGCTATTGTCCTAACCATTCTCAATCTCAAACTTATCATTGATACGTTTTAAACAAAAAATAAGGCCAGCGCCATGCTGACCTTGTTTTAGTTTTTAAAGGCGTCAACGAGAACTTGGAATTCTTCATTGCTAAGGGTAATCCCCTTACCCATCTTGGTATGGTCTGGACTCCATGTACGGATGTCATACTTAGCCGGTGCGCCATTAAAGCTCACACGATTGAGTTCCTTAGTCCAGCCCTTGTCATTCTCAGACAAGACCAAGAGTTTTTCTTCAATTTCAAATGAAAATTCTGCCATTTGCTTACCTCCACTAGCTTTATTCGTTTTTTTCTGTGAAAATTGTGTGTTTTAGAAAGAAGTTATCCACAAAATTTCACCTTTCATGCTATAATTATTTTATCAAGAAACGAGGGAAATGACCATGATAAACTTTTTAGAAGCAGTAAAGCATCAGCTTCATCAGTTTGTGGAAACAGGTCACAGCAAACCTGTCCACCTAATGCAAAATCAGCTTATTAACGATATTTATCATGCTATTGATCATAACCAAATGGTCATGCTGACATCCAATCAGAAGACCTATAAGGGCTACATCAACCGTTATGACAGAGAGCGACAAGCCATCTTTATCGAGCAAGATAAGATCATCAGCATGATTGAACTAAAAGAAATCAAACGTCTAAAAATCATATCACAACGAGGTTAAGTTTATCAGTTAACCTCGTTTTATTATGAGGTTGACTATTTCAGAAGTGCTTGTTATAATAAGTTAACTATTAATTTATGAAAGGTTAACTAAAAATGACGCAAAATCGTACATTGTCACTCATACTTCCCGCCTTCGGTGCTGCTATCATTGCCGCACTGGCTCAAATTGTTATTCCTATCGGTGCAGTTCCCATTACGCTTCAGACTTTTGCTGTTGGACTGGTTGCTGCCATCCTTAAGCCAAGAGAGGCAACTCTTGCTGCCACCCTCTACCTTATCCTAGGCGCCATTGGTCTACCAGTTTTTGCAGGTGGAGGCGGTGGACTCCAAGCCTTCTTTAGCCCTTCAGCTGGCTATTTGTTGGCTTATCCATTTTTCGCCTTTGTCACTTCAAAACTGACGCATGCTGAGACTCCTATTTGGAAAATCTTTGTGGCTTTTGTTTTGGGTGATGCACTTGTCTTTATCGGTGGTATCCTCAGCCTGCACTTTCTCGGAAAGATGGGATGGTCTGCAGCTGTGGCTGTTGGTTTGACACCTTTTATCATTCCTGACCTCTTAAAAGGTCTCATCGTCGCTTTGGTGACTAAGCCAGTCTTAAAAGCTCTTAAAAATCATAGTTACTTTAACTAAAAAAGATTGAAGACTTTGTTCATGTGAACAGAATCTTCAATCTTTTTATTTTTCAAAATAAATATCATAGTGCTTTGAACAAGCTGGGTTGAAGGCACTGTGACAATTAGGACAAGCTTCTACATCTTGATACTCCTCAATTGTCATCTCATGCCTACAAACGCCACAGATAAGGACCTTGTCCTGCTTCAATTGGCAAGGATAAGCTCGATAGATATGAGCCTCCAAGCGATCATGACACTGATAACAGGCATAATACTTCTGGCACTCGAAGCATTTTAGGGCAACAATATCTAGTGGGGAATGGTAGTGCTGACATCTACTCTGATCATCTACCAGGAGCCCATTGATTTGACTTGTCATTAGGCACGAACAGTTTTGCTTGAACCGTCTTTTTGGTAGAGGTTAATCAAACCTTCTTTAGTTGAACGAATCATGTCACCAGGTTTAACTTCTTGTGGCACGGTAATTGTAAGAAGTTCCATTGGGTTTGGTGCACGGTCAATCTTGTTACCATTGGCATCGTGAAGGTCTTTGATATCACACTCGAAATGACGGAAGCCTGGTCCGTAGAATTCAACGTGGTCACCTTCGAGGATAACGTTACGTTGACGGATAGTAGCTGTCATAGTTGCTGGATCAAAGTCTACGACTTCACCAACGAATTTGTATTGTGGAATCTTACGACGAGCTCCAAAGAGTTGTTCGTTTTCTGTTGGTGTCTTGTAGTAGAAACCTGTTGCCAATTCACGCTGGGCAACTTTCCAGAGTTCGTTAATCAAATCATCTTTGATGGCATAAAAGGCTTCTGCACTTTCCATGTAAGCGTCACAAGCAGCCTTGTAACAGTTGGCAACTGTTGAAACGTAGTGAACAGATTTCATACGACCTTCGATTTTAAGGCTGTCAACGCCATTATCAATAAGGTCTGGGATATTTTCAATCATACACATGTCAACGGCTGACATTGAGTATTCTTCAGGAACTTCACCGTGGATACTCTTTCGCTCTTGACCGAATGGCATGTCGTAAAGGTCATATTTCCAGCGACAAGACTGTGAACAACCACCACGGTTGGCATCACGGTCTGACATGTGGTTAGAAAGGGTACAGCGACCTGAGTATGAGATACACATAGCACCATGGACAAAGGCCTCAATTTCAAGATCCGTACGTTTACGGATTTCAGCCAATTCTTCCATAGTTACCTCACGTGCCAAAACAACACGGGTCAAGCCATACTGTTTCCAAAAATGGAAGGTTTCAACATTTGTCGCAGATGCTTGCGTTGACAAGTGGATGTTAAGTCCTGGAGCGTAGGTTGAACAGATTTCAATCAAGGCTGGGTCAGATACGATAACGGCATCGAGTCCCATATCACGCAATTCACGGAACCATTCACCAGCACCTTTTTCATTTCCTTCATGGGTAACCATGTTTGAAGCAACGTGCACATCAACGCCACGAGCGTGAGCGTATTCGATACCTTCACGAAGCTCATCCATGGTAAAGTTTCCGGCACGGCTACGCAAACCATAGGCTTGTCCACCAACGAAAACAGCATCTGCGCCGTAATTTACAGCGACTTTCAATTTTTCCAAAGTCCCAGCAGGTACCAGAACCTCTGGGCGTTTTTTAGTTGTAGTCATAATTTCTCCAATTTGCAAGATTGTCGATTTTAGTTTTTAGAAGGCTCCTTCGTTCCCTGAAAATGGAAAACTCACAAACGAAGGAGGAAGTATTTTTATTTTACACGGTCAGGTTCATAGTCATAGAAACCTGTGTCCAAACCACGGTTGGCTGGGTGTAATTTATGAATAGCCTCATCAAAGAGGAAGGCTTGGTCTTGTGAAAATTCACCAGCCTCGATGAGGTCACGAGCCTTCACAAAATACTCAGTGATTTTTACAAAGTTTTCACCTGGGCAATAAACACCGTCTAACTTCCAGTGATCAAAACCATGTTCAACGAGTTCTGAAAGTTTAGTCATCATATCCAAGTCATTGTTGGCAAAGATATGTGTTCCATGCAAGTCTTCATAAACTGAGTAGTGAGAATCTGGATCTCCTGGCTCAGAAAGGAAGAGGTCACGTTCTTTGGTAACAGCTTCATCCGTTTTGATAAAGTTGTAGTAGTTTTGAAGAAGCGGACGTTTTGAGTGGTGAATGATACTTGCACCATAAACCAAAACCTCAGCTGGAATTTTAAGATTTTCAGCCATGACGAAAAGTTCCGCAGATGGAATTTCACGAGCCAAAACAGCTTCAGAAGCTCCAGCTTGTTTGCCCCAGAAATTAATCTGACGGCTAGAGGTTACCATGGTTGAAGCATCATAAATCATTTTGAAGGGGCGTTTGTCACGGTTACAAATGTAGAAAACTCCTGCATCACCAACCGTGATATAATCTGCCTTGATTTCTTCAAGAAAATCAAGGTAGTCTGGAAGAGCATCCATCATACCTTGGTGCATGAGGGCGTTAACGGCAACAGTCAATTCCTTGCCAGACTCATGTACCAGCTCTGCAATCTTTCGCATCTCTGCGAATGAAAAAGGCTTAGGCAAACGAAGGCCAAAAGCTTTTTCGCCGATGTAAATACGATCTACGCCAAGTTCTAGGAGCTCACGTGCCTGCTCGTAGCTCTCAGCAGTCGCTGTAATCACTATTTTTTCCATAACTCACATTATAGCACAAATGATTTGATTTTTTTAGAATTTTTAGGCTCAAAACTCTGTATCTAAATATTTTTAATTAGTTTTTGAATACTATGATTTTTACAAAAATCAAAAAAAACTTTGCAATATAAAATTTTTGTGGTATTATTAATGAGATTCTAAATAGTGAAATACTGACTAAGTATTTTAACCTACACGAAAAAGTGATTTAGATATTTTATATAGAAAGGAGGCAGACATGGCTGACAACTTACACCGTCAATTTGATCACATCGAAGATTTCGAGACTGAGCGTCCTCAAACGACGAATTATCAAGATTATCAAGGTTTAAATAGTAATAGTATTAAGCTACAAGATATGATTTTCTTTGGACGTATCTCAAGCTTCTGTGTTTCAACAGTCCTAGTTGCCTTCCTTTTCTTGGTAGCACAGGTGGCTACCTTCTGGGCCTTCTTCTGGGCAATTACCATCAGCGTCATTGGTCAGATAGGCATTTATGTCCTGATCGAATATTATAAAGCACAAAAACGTTGACTGCTTGGTCAACGTTTTTGCGTACTAAAAAAAGCCTCATGGGCTTTCTTTTTTTATTTTGCTTCTGCTGCTTCTTCAGAGATATCTTTGATATCAATGACGATATCATCAACGATAGCTTTGGTTTCTGCTTCAACATCTGCTTGCTCAGGAGTTACTTGTGCTGTTTTCTCTTTGATAAGTTCAAAGCTCTCTTTGGCAAAGTCAGCAACTTGAGCTGTTTTTTCTTGAACGGTTTTTGTCAAATCATCTGCAGTGATTTCACCATTTTCAAATTTTGTTTTGTAGTCTTGGAAAGTATCGACTGCCAAATCTTTGTAATCGCTAGCTTTTTCCACCACTTGATTTTGATAAGCTTTAGGATCTTCTTTGAATGAAGCGATTTCTTCATCGATACGTGATTTAACAGCTTTACCTTTTTCAGTTGTAAAGAAGTAAGCTGCTGCAGCTCCAGAAGCTGCACCAATGATTAGGGTGTTTAAAAATTTACTCATGAAAAGACCTCCTTATTTTTTCTTGTCTTTTTTACTAAATAGTTTTGAAGCAACTTTACCGATAGCAAAGGCTGAACCCGCCTTACCGACACTTGCTCCTGCTGCACTTGCTTTAGCACCGAGGTAACGAGCTTCAGTATTCAAGTCAGAAACACTTTCTGAAAGCTCAGCTACTGCTACGAAAAGAGGATCGATTGTTTGAACTTTTTCATTAACATCTTCAACCAAGACGTTTGCCTTAGCCAAGATTTCATTTGTTTGATGAAGGGTTACATTAATGTCTGTACGAAGCACAGCAACTGTTTCTTCAACTTCTTTGACCACATGACGTGTACGAAGTAGGGTAGGGATCAATGCAACGAGGAACGCAGCAAGTGCGATTGCGATAATAAGAAATGCAATTTCTGCCATAGTTTAGGACTCCTTTGACCTTTTTAAAAGGTCGCTACAAGAAAACTGAGGTAAAATCTCCAGTTTCCAGTGACCTTTGTTATGATAATTTTCATTATATTATAACAAAGTCTGAGCTATATGACTAGTTTTTCATTTTATAATCTGCCTCTGGACGTTGCTTTCGCAAATATAGTAAGATAGCACCCAAGATGATAATGGCGATGCTGACCCATTGAGAAACACGCAAGCCAGCAAACATGAGGCTATCGGTACGCATGCCTTCAATGACAAAACGTCCAAGACCATACCAGATAAGGTAAAATGAGGTCACATCTCCTTGACGTAGTTTCTTATTAAAGCGTCTTAGTCCTAGGATAGTGATAAATCCGACTAAGTTCCAGAGACTTTCATAAAGAAAGGTCGGTACACGATAACTCCCATCAATGAACATCTGCTGGCGAATAAATTCTGGGACATAATTCAGATGACTAACTGCTCTTCCGTAAGCCTCTTGGTTAACAAAGTTTCCCCAGCGACCGATACTCTGAGCAAGCATAACACCAGGTGCTGCAATATCAAGAAAATCCAAGACAGCAATGGCATGACGTTTCGAAAACCAATAGAGGACAGCTGCACCAGCAATCAAGCCACCATAAATGGCAATTCCGCCATTCCAAATCGCAAAAATTTCTGAAGGATTCTGACTGTAGTAAGACCACTGGAAGATCACATAGTAGAGCCTTGCACCAACAATGGCTATAGGAAAGGCAAGAAGAATAAAATCTAGGATGTTTTCAGGGTCAATTCCCTTTTCGGGAGCCCAACGCTGAGCCAGATAAACTGCAAGTAAGAGACCAGATACAATACAGATGGCATACCAATGAATACTGATTGGACCAAGTCTTAGGGCAATTGGATCAATGGTAGCTAACATCAGTCTTCACCATTCTTACTAATGAGGTTGGTCAAACGGTCCTCAAAGGTTTTGGTTGCATCAAATCCCATTTGCTTAGCACGATAGTTCATTGCTGCAGCTTCGATAACAACTGATACGTTACGTCCTGTCTTAACAGGAATACGGACACGTGGAATCTTAACGCCTTGCAATTCGATTTCTTCGTTTCCGTTTCCAAGACGATCAAAGATCTTGCCATTTTCAAAATTCTCAAGATAAATGGCCAACTGAACTTGAGAGGAATTACGGACAGCACTAGCTCCGTAGAGACTCATGACATCAATGATACCAACCCCACGAATTTCAAGAAGATGGCGGAGGATTTCCGCGGGCTCACCCCAGAGAGTCTCCTCATCCTTAGCATAAACATCCACACGGTCGTCAGCGACAAGACGGTGACCACGTTTCACCAACTCAAGCCCTGTCTCACTCTTACCGATGCCAGAGTCTCCTTGAATAAGAACTCCCATCCCGTAGATATCTACCAAAACACCATGGACACTAGTTCGTTCAGCTAATTGCGAGTTAAGATACCAAGACATGTCACCTGAAAGCGACGATGTGCCGTTTCGTCCTTGAAGAACTGCTACACCATTTTCCTTAGCAGCTCGAAGCATCTCTTCCGGAATCTCAAGACCACGCGCCACGATAACAGCTGGAGTTTCCGCTTTAAACATATTCGCAAAAACAGAATAACGGTTGTAATCAGTCATGGTTTTAAGGTAGGACCACTCCTTCATCCCAACCAACTGAAGTCGTTCAGGTGAATAATAGTCAAAATACCCCGTCATTTCTAAACCAGGACGAGAGATATCAGCTGTTGTTATCGCTTTTGCCAAAAGCTCCTTATTTCCATAGACAACCTTGAGTTTAAGCCTATCAACCAGCATTTTAACAGTTACTGTCATGTTATTTCCTCCGATTATTTACTAGTTTCATTGTATCATAAAAAGGTTTTCAATGCGGTTCTCAAAGCAAAAAAGACCTATGACTAGCACTAAGGCCAATCATAGATCTTTTCTATTATAATTTACTCACCAATTCCACTCGTCTTCTACAGGTTCAGCGTTTTTACGTTTACGTCCATCCTTGAGTTTGATTTCGGGATAAATATCTTCTTTGTAAGGAAGGAGAAAGGCTAAAACCAAGTATAGAAAGATTCCAAACTGTGTTGAAACCATGAGAATGATAGCCAAGATACGAGCCAAAGCTAGGTCCCAACCAAACTTATCTGCCAAACCTGCAACAACACCGGCGACGAGTCTATTTTTTCGTGTTTTATAAAAACGATTTGACATGGTCTTCTTCTCCCATCATTTCTTTGATTTAATTATATGATTTTTTTAAATTAAAAAAATCAGCCCTAGGACTGATTTAGAAAAATGAGCTTACCTCGACACAGACCGCATCCAAACTTCTGTGTATTGACACGGCGTTTGCGACGGTAGATATGACCACAAGATTGGCACTGATAGAGGTAGTACTTCTCCTTTTGACCTTGCATCTTTGGAGCGTATCTAAGGCCTTCAACCTTGGCTAGTAAGTCCTTAAAATCTCTATCAACATGCTTGTAGCCCTTACCTTGAAAATAAAGGTGATAATGACAAAGCTCGTGGCGGACGATTTTTCGAAAGGTCTCAAGACCATGTTCCTCATAGAGTTTTGGATTGAAATCTAAGTGTCCATCCTTGGGAAAGAACCGCCCTCCAGTGGTCCGGAGACGCTTGTTCCACAAGGCTTGATGTTTAAATTCCCAGCCAAAATCTTCTATAGAAACAGTCTTAACATAATCAGTTAGATTCACGTGGATTCACCAAGGAGAGGTTAAGTTTTTCATGCTCCAAATCAACTTTTGATACCCACACGGTAACCAAATCCCCAACAGAAACGACCTGACTTGGGTGGTTAACGAAGCTCTTGCTCATCTCAGAGATATGGATAAGTCCATCCTCATGGACACCGATATCCACAAAGGCACCAAAGTCCACAACATTTCGGACTGTCCCTTCAAGTTTTTGTCCGACTGACAAGTCTTTGAGTTCAAGAACATCCTGACGAAGCACTGGTGCTTCAAAATCATCACGGAGGTCACGACCTGGTTTCAAAAGGTCAGCGATGATATCTTTAAGGGTTTCCTGACCAAGCCCTAGCTCTTCTGCTGTTTCTTTAAGATTAAGAGCCTTCAATTTCTCTTTGGCAGAGTCGTCCAAATCTGTGATATCCAACTGCTTGAAGAGGTCTTTTACCGCTGGGTAAGACTCTGGGTGGACCCCTGTATTATCCAAGATATTCTTGGCATTTGGGATACGGAGGAAACCAGCTACTTGTTCGAAGGCTTTGGCACCGAGACGTGGAACTTTTTTGATTTCAGCACGTGATGCAATCTCACCATTTTCCTCACGGTAGGCGACGATATTTTCAGAGATGGTCTTGTTGAGTCCTGACACATGTGACAAGAGGGTACTACTTGCCGTATTGACATTGACACCGACTTGGTTAACCACGGTATCAACGACGAAATCAAGATTTTCAGACAGTTTCTTCTGGCTAACATCGTGCTGGTATTGGCCTACTCCGATTGATTTAGGGTCAATCTTAACCAACTCGGCCAATGGGTCTTGGAGACGACGGGCAATAGAAATGGCAGAGCGTTTTTCGACCGTCAAGTCTGGGAACTCATGGCGAGCCAACTCTGATGCAGAGTAGACAGAGGCACCACTTTCATTGACAATGACATAAGAAGTTTCTGGGAAATCCTTGAGGACTTCTGCCACAAAAGCTTCACTTTCACGGCTTGCTGTTCCATTACCGATCGCAATAATCTCAATGGCATACTTTTTGATGAGGTCAGCCAAGTCTTTTTTAGCCTGTGCGATTTTAGCCTGACTTGCTGGAGCTACTGGATATATAACTTGCGTTGTAATGAGCTTACCAGTTTGGTCAACCACGGCCAACTTAGCCCCTGTACGAAAGGCTGGGTCAAAACCAAGTACCATCTTGCCTTTAAGTGGCGATACTAGAAGGAGGCTTCGAAGATTTTGAGAGAAAAGTTGAATAGCACCATCTTCTGCTGCTTCAGTCAATTCACTTCGGATACGACGCTCCATAGCTGGAATGATTTTCTTCTTGAGAGATTGATTGATAACTTCCTCGATATAGTCATTTTTTTGTTTGAAACGAGCACTGTAGAAACGGTGCATTTTCTCAAGATTGTGCTTAAAGCTTACCTTGATAACGCCTAGTTTCTCACCACGGTTAAGGGCTAACGTACGGTAACCTTGAAGTTTAGACACCTTGTCCTCAAAATCATAGTAAATCTTGAAAATTTCTTTTTCATCCAGCGATTGATCCTTGAGGGTTGAAGTGATGTCACTGTTGTTCCAGATTTCGTTGTAGGTCCAAGAGCGCAAGCTATTGTCCTCAGAAAAGGCCTCAACCAAAATATCCACAGCACCCGCAAGAGCCATATCAGCTGTTGGAAAGGCTTCAGATATCAGCTTTTCAGCTTCAGCCTTGAGGTTGGGACTATTTTGCAAGATAAGACGAGCCAATGGGAAAAGACCTGCTTCACGGGCAACCGTCGCCTTGGTGCGGCGTTTTTCCTTATAGGGGAGGTAGAGTTCTTCCACATCTGCCAACTTCTCAGCAGCTTCAATAGCTGCCTTGAGTTGGTCGGTCAATTTGCCCTGAGCCTCAATCTTGGCAAGAACTGTTTCCTTACGGTCTTGAAGAGCAGTCAAGGACTTGTCCATATCAATGATGGCCTTGATTTGCGTTTCATCCAGATTGCCCGTTTTTTCCTTACGGTAACGGGCGATAAAGGGGATGGTATTGCCTTCTGCGGTCAATTCCAAAACAGTTTCAACTTGTTGTTTTTTTAGGCCCAATTCCTGAGCCAATGTCTCTAAATTACGATTTTCCATAAGTTCTATTATACCACGAGAGGAGATTTGCTTGGGCAGAAAACCTTGTAGCTGAAGCGAGAATTTTTAAGCAAGAGGTAGTATAATAGAAAAGTAAACCTATTGTTAGGGGCTATTTCTTTCGGAAATAACGCCCTTAGTATCTTTTGTAACTGAACTCGGGCTATTTCTTTCGGAAAATAGATGCATCTTCCTAGAAGCAGAGCTTCTTCGTCTGATGCCCTAATTTTCTGTCAGAAATAACGCCCTTAGTATCTTATGTAAACTCGGAGGCTTTTTATGGCAGTTATTCAGAAAAAAACAAATGAACTTGAAAGCATGATGGCATCTTTTGCGGCTATCCCTGATTTTGAAAAGGCGGGAACTGATCCTAAGAAGGACAAACGTCTTCAAGAAGATAAGAAGAAATAATTTTTATGGCTATTTTTCATCAACTACCAGATAGCGTTCTGCAGCTTCTGGCAGTTTTTCTATCGATTATTATCGAAGCCTTGCCCTTCGTTTTGCTGGGAAGTATCCTGTCTGGCTTTATCGAGGTCTTTGTGACTCCTGAAAAGGTCCAAAACTTCCTTCCTAAAAACAAGGTCCTGGCTATTCTCTTTGGAACTCTTATTGGTTTTATTTTCCCTTCTTGTGAGTGTGGGATTGTTCCAATTATCACGCGCTTTTTAGAGAAAAAAGTGCCTAGCTACACGGCTATTCCTTTCATGGCAACTGCTCCTATCATTAATCCAGTCGTTCTCTTTGCGACCTATACGGCCTTTGGGAACTCTTGGTACTACGTGCTTTTACGTTTCGTCGGGGCTTTCTTGATTGCCATGATTTTGGGAATCTTGCTGGGCTTTATGGTGGATGACCAGATTCTCAAGGGCAACCGTAAGGTTAGTCATGTGCACGACTATAGTGGTTTGTCAGCTGGTAAGAAAACCTTTCAAGCTCTGGTTCATGCGGTTGACGAGTTCTTTGACACTGGGCGTTACTTGATTTTCGGGAGCTTGGTGGCCGCAAGTATGCAGACCTACCTACCGACCCGTATCCTCACGACCATCGGTCATAATTCAGTGACAGCCATCCTGATCATGATGCTCTTGGCTTTCATCCTCTCGCTCTGTTCAGAGGCGGATGCCTTTATCGGAGCTTCACTACTCTCTAGTTTCGGAGTAGCACCAACGGTTGCCTTTCTCATCATTGGTCCTATGGTTGATATCAAGAACTTGATTATGATGAAACACCAGTTTAAAACACGCTTTGTTGGTCTCTTCGTAGGAACTGCTAGTCTGGCGACAATCATTTACTGTCTGGTATTGGGGGTGATTTAATGTTACGTTTTCTCATCTTATCTGGGTACTTTGAGCTGGTCATGTACTTGCAAGTTTCTGGCAAGCTCAACCAGTACATTAACATCCACTACTCCTACTTGGCCTACATTTCCATGGTGCTTTCCTTTATTCTTGCTGTGGTTCAACTCATCGTTTGGATGAAGCAGATGAAGGTTCACTCGCATTTGTCAGGTCGAGTAGCCAAGGTAGCCAGCATCGTTCTCTTGGCCTTTCCAGTCCTCACGGGGCTCTTGGTGCCAACAGTGACCTTGGATGCCAATACCGTGTCAGCTAAGGGTTATCATTTTCCACTGGCGGCAGGGAGTGATCCTAATCAGGCCGACCAAGAGGGAACGACTATTCAGTACTTGAAGCCAGACACCAGCTCCTACTTCACCTCCTCAGCTTATGAGAAGGAAATGACCAGAGAGCTCGCCAAGTACAAGGGACGTGAGACCATCCAGATTACCACGGAAAATTACATGGAAGTCATGGAGCTCATCTACCTCTATCCTAACGATTTCGTAGGCAAGAAGGTCACCTATACCGGATTTGTTTACAATGACCCACAAACCAAGGGTTATCAGTTCATCTTCCGTTTTGGGATTATCCACTGTATCGCCGATTCAGGTGTTTACGGACTGGCGACGACAGGAAGTGACCAAACCTTTAAGGACAATACGTGGGTAAAAGTCACTGGTACCATCACTGTGGATTACTATCAAAATCTCAAACAGAGCCTTCCTATCCTTAATTTGACTGAGGTCAAAGAGGTCGGACAGCCTGACAACCCTTATGTATATCGTGTATTTTAAAAAGCCAAGTTCAGTTGAACTGGCTTTTTTAGTTGAATTAATCAAACTGTACAGTCACTTAAATCTTAAAGTACAAAAAAGGGGTTGTGCTTTCCGTCCAAAACTGCTCAGTTGTACAGTTACTTAAATCTTGAGAGTACAAAAACGTGGACGGTGGCCTGACAAGCGTAAGTCCGGTTGTACAGTTACTTAAATCTTGAGAGTAC
>NZ_KV810610.1:23669-24350 GCF_001812855.1 Streptococcus sp. HMSC072D03 | reverse complement strand
CAGTTACTTAAATCTTGAGAGTACAAAAACTGATTTCCGTATATAGCCGAATGGACCATAGTTGTACAGTTACTTAAATCTTGAGAGTACAAAAACTGCGAATGAGTTTCTCATATTCCTCTTTTTGTTGTACAGTTACTTAAATCTTGAGAGTACAAAAACAAAAATTTTCGCTTAATTTATTCCAATTTGTTGTACAGTTACTTAAATCTTGAGAGTACAAAAACACAGATACATCCCAGAAAACAAAGGAACCAGTTGTACAGTTACTTAAATCTTGAGAGTACAAAAACTTCCTTCCATACCGCAATTAGAACAAATCTGTTGTACAGTTACTTAAATCTTGAGAGTACAAAAACAGTTGCGGTTTTATCTACTTCCGCAAATAGGTTGTACAGTTACTTAAATCTTGAGAGTACAAAAACATAGCCCACGCTGAGGATTTATATGACTCAGTTGTACAGTTACTTAAATCTTGAGAGTACAAAAACTAACTCAGAAGAAAAGGAGAATAATGACAAGTTGTACAGTTACTTAAATCTTGAGAGTACAAAAACATACGGTTCGGTTAGGATTTTCGCCCTTTGGGTTGTACAGTTACTTAAATCTTGAGAGTACAAAAACCCACTGCCGTAATACCCATAGCGACTTTAGGTTGTACAGTTACTTAAATCTTGAGAG
>NZ_KV810610.1:23215-23569 GCF_001812855.1 Streptococcus sp. HMSC072D03 | reverse complement strand
AGTTACTTAAATCTTGAGAGTACAAAAACTAAGTCATTTGAGTATCTAAATGGTCAACGGTTGTACAGTTACTTAAATCTTGAGAGTACAAAAACGAATCGAACGTGATACTTCTTGTTTTGTCTGTTGTACAGTTACTTAAATCTTGAGAGTACAAAAACGTGTCACTGGTTTTTCTGGTGTCGGTTTAGGTTGTACAGTTACTTAAATCTTGAGAGTACAAAAACCAAGAGCAGTCATTGCTTCAGTGGCATTGCGTTGTACAGTTACTTAAATCTTGAGAGTACAAAAACAGAGTGACATTGCTTTGCCTACACCTTTACGTTGTACAGTTACTTAAATCTTGAGAGTACA
>NZ_KV810610.1:10164-23115 GCF_001812855.1 Streptococcus sp. HMSC072D03 | reverse complement strand
CAGTTACTTAAATCTTGAGAGTACAAAAACCTCAAATGAAATTTTGACGTTTTTATACCCACATAGTGATTATAGAATCAATAACTGTCCTTGTCAATTCTTACTTTCTAAATATCTATGCAATAGCTCCTCATCAGGAGTTTGTGAATATCTTATACGGTAATTAAATTGAAACAGCTGATTTAGGATATTCAAAATTACAGAATCAACAAGTGTGAGACTAGGTTGTCTCAGCATTTTTGTCAATAAATAAGGCGTCACATTCTCTAAGGATTTCCTAAAACCCTCTCTCGGTGGGAAATTATTACTTGGATAATGTTTCTTTACCCTGTCATACATAAACTCAATATCGTACAAATGCTCCACTTGGTCAGATAAAATATTGACGAACCTACTATTTTCTTCATCAATCTTTAAATAGCCTTGATTACTTGGAAATAAAATTAAGTTTAGATTTGGATACTTTTTGACTAGCTGACCAATTTGCTTATAAAAACTATCATAAGATTCCTCTGAAATAAAACTATCAATATTTTTTAGCACAATGAGATATTTCTCTGTTGTTTGTGACAGAAGACGGTCTAACATTTCTAAAAAGAGGGATAGTTTATCAGTATTAGAAACCCATTCAAAAGATAAATTCTTGTTCTCAATGGCAAAAAATGGGCTAAAATTTTTTGAAAGTAGTTGATCTAGTGTAAGAGAACGATTCTCTAAATGGTATTCCACCTTACCACTGTTTAAGTTGATATGCTGGTTCATTGCCCCTTCTATAAGCTCTACTTGTTCATTAATTTTCTCCAAATGGGCTACAATATCAACTTGATTGACAATTTTACCAAGGTAACCATGAGCAAGAGTCCCTTTCTTATATTCCATCTGCTCAAGTAAATCCTTAAAACTTGAAATCTCGATATAGTGATAGCTACTTCGCTTCACTATTTCTCCAGACTCATCAAGTATAGTAGGTTCCTCATAATCAAAAATACTTAAGTCATCACTTGAGTATTTTTTTCCACCAAAATACCAGCTCAAAATCTGCCAAATATAATATTTGAGTTCTTTATTCTGACCAACAATTTGTGTGATTGCACCAATATTCAATTCAATACGTTCCTTGTAAGGATGTTGTACAAAAAATTTCATATAACCACCAACTTATTATCACTGACGATTTCTTCTTGCTTAGTTTTGCCACCTATGATTAATGTCATTTCTGAAAACTGCTTTTCAGTAACCGCCAAAAGTCTCACATTTCCAGCAGGTAGATTACTCATCTTTAACTTCTTATAAAATTTATTTGCAAAACTTCTATTAGGACAAGTGCGATAATAGACCGAAAATTGTAACATTTCAAACCCATTTGAAATTAATTCTTTACGAAAATTTCGATAGATTCTTTTTTCATCCTTGGATTCCATTGGCAAATCAAAAAAACATAATAACCTCAACGCTTCATACCTCATCTTATTTTCTCCACTCTAAACTTGATACCACTGGGCAGTGAAATTTACTACTATCTTTTTCCGAAATATATTTGATAAAGCCTTTGACATATTTGTCCATAGCAACTGTCACTGAACAAGTCTCTTTGCCATATTTGATTTTAGCATTGAGCAAATCTGTCAATCCTAACCTATACTCATACTTAAGGAATTCTTGATCTCGTAGATTATCATAAACCCAAACATCCACAATCTGTCTAAATGGCTCCATTAAGTCATCAACCAAATTAAACTGATTGTATTCATTTTTATGGAAGATACCTAACAAACCGTTTAAACCATAACCCGCCACTATTCTAGCCATCTGAGCCCTCATGATAGCATAGCCATAGTTTAAGCCAGCATTGATAACATCTGCTTCTTGCTGGGTTACTCTGACAAATTGTTTACCAAAGAGTTCATTAAAGTAGACCTTAGCAGCATGACCCTCTCTATTGGTTCTATCACCGGGTTCTATCTGCTCTTTATAGTCTGAAAGTAGTCTAATGTTATCCAAACTTTTTTCAAACATGGCTAGGACATCCTCTTGGTTATTAATTTTATAGTATGTCACAATCTGCCATGCCTTGTCCTTTTGTTTCTGAGACCAGTCCATCTGTTCTTTCAAGCGCTTGTAAGCTCTAAAATGCCCATTTTGTGAATGATAGATCCCTGTTGGTAAATGTTCGTTATCACAAACAACTAAGGCAATATTATATTTACTTAAGGCACTTAACAGACGAAGGGTAACAACTGTATCCCCACCTTCTGCAACAATTATCGAAATATCACTAAGTGGCACCGTAAACTCTTGTCCCATCTTTTGCACTAACAAGTTATCAAGCTTTAAGCGCATCTTCTCACTCTGACTGACATGTACAACTCTCCAAGTCATTTTTTCTCCTTTTTAAATAACGAAAACACCCTGCCATAAAATGACAGGGTGTTGATTTCGGCATGAAGCCTTATCTTTGTAGCTTCTGCAAGATTTAAGTAACTGTGTAAGGCGTCCCTTACACGATAATTATAGTATATGATAACTATAATTGCAACACTTTTTAACAATTAATATTAAAAATCTAGCTTAGGCTTATCACCCTCATTTTTGATGATATGCTGATTTCCTAGGACATCTGTTCTTACTTTATAAATTGATAGATTTTCTATCTGCATATTCTTTTGCAATTGATTAGAAGAAGGTGGTACCTTTCCTAATACCTCAAGTTCTTCTCCCTTCTCGAATCTTGCTTTTTCATAAGGTTTTAATTCTATTTTATGCTTTTCAAAACTTTTTGGATTATCCTTCCCAGTACGAGACCAAAATCTAAAGATTTGTTGACGATTTGTTTCAGTATCCTTAATTAAAATTAAATCATTCTTATACAGTGTAAACTTAAATTCTGAATTCTTACCAATTCCTTCTTTCTCTCTTATTTTATTATACTTAACTTTTGAAATACCGTAAGAACCTCCTTTTTCGAAACACAAATCTGCATACTTTAATCCTAAGAATTCATATTTTCTTGTTTCTGTATTGTAGTATACATCTGTTCTCCAAGGATTCAAAGATAGTAAAGCTACAGGATTTTTACTTTCTGAGGGAGTTATATCAACAAATCTTCCTAGGAGATTATCGTAGTATTTAAGACTCTTGATTTCAGGACCATTGCCTTTTCGACTATACTTGCGAATAGGTCCATTTTCAATTCTATATTTTTCAAAAGGATTAAAATCAACCTCTTTTCCATTTTTGTCCTTTTCTTTAAATGGTCGATATTGTTCCAATATCTTCTCTATTACTTCATCCCAAGTTTTTCTATCCTTCTGATACATTAAGAATTGGGATTTATCCTTTTTGTATAAATCTAAAAACTTATAAAATCCCGTTTTAGAAGGAGTTTTTGTCCCTAAAGCATAGATATCTTTTATTTTCCCCAAAGTATAAGTGTATTCTTTTTTCTCTTTATCTAATTTCGCTTTTCTTGTTGCGTAAATTGTTGCATCAGAAATCTTTCGATTAAACTTAGAATCCACTTGATATGAGAACAAGATACTGTCTTCAAAATCTTTACTCTTCAATGTATCAACAAAATGTTGATAAGGGGCTTTAAATACAGATTCCTTGTACTCATCGTCACTAATAAGTTCACCTGTTTCAATATCAAGTAGTTGGTCTTCTGAATAACTTACAAGAGTATTCTTTTGTTTTTTCCACAAATTCAACTGACTTGAAGCAGCAATAATCAGTGCATCTACGGCATGGTGATGATAGGTATCACGAATCTTATCGATTCCCCAATGGCGTCTCAATTGAGATGTGAATTGCCCGCGAACCACGGAAACTTTTGTATCAATCTTGCGAGTTCTAAAGTGTTCTTGAAGGGCATTGAGGACAACTCTTGAAGCGTATCTTGTATCTACAAGATTTCGTTCAATAAATTTCTTTCGAACATCAAATTTTGAAATATCCTCTTCCGTAAGAAGGTATTCTTTTTTCTTGTTTGAAAGTGTTTTCGACTCACGGACAAAGGCTTTTAGTTCACGGAAAGACCATGCATCATCCATACTATCTAATGCCTGGTAAGGTGTTCGTTGTCCTTTTTCTTGGTTAGCAGTTGCATAAACCAAAACCTTATTAGCAAGGCTATCATCAAAGGTAATAGAGAGAGGTAAAATATGATCTATTTCAAATTGATTGGGATTATTAATCAAATCATGGATTGAAATTGTTTTACCAGTATAAAGGCAACGTTCTCCTTGCTGATGCCAGAGACGGATTTTGGTTGCTAATTGCTTATGACCATGGAAAACACTATGTGGTAATTCAGCCTTTCCATTATATTGGTTGGCAGCCTTAAGCATGGCTGCATCCTTTTCATCTTTATTAGCTTTTTGAATCTTTTGAATAGCCTTCTTTTCGTCATCTTCATTTGTTTCACGAGCCATTTCGATGACAATATTGTCAAAGTCGCTATATTCTTTGATTGCCGCATTTACGATTTTTATAGCTTGGCGAACAGACTTAGCAACAACAGGATTGTAGATTTCTTCAGTTAGTCGTTTCTCATCTATATATTTTGTTTTATTTGAAGACGAAGTCGTTTTTTGTTTTCCTAGTCGTGTCAAAATAGTCATTTGTTCTTCTGACGTCGCATATAATTCTGGGATTAATTCCATCATCAACTTGACAGAAAAATTATGCCAACCTTTTCCAAAAATGGAACTATTTGCTTTGCGAAATTGAACCAATTCGTCAACTTGTTTCTGACTGAAGGTACCATCAGCAAACTCATGCTCTAACGCTTCTTGGATACCTTCCTTCTCCGTATTTAATGTTAAAACATAGGCTAACTTATCAAGCTTTTCTCTCTCCATTTGCTCAATATCAATGGTTTCAAGCGTCTTCATTTTTCGATAGGCTTCGAAAGTATGAATTTCAGCCTTATCTGATTTATCGATACGGTATCCTTTGATATCCGCAACATCGCAAGAAAGTAGTTTAGCGATATACTTAAAGAGTTTCGCTGGACCCATCGCCTTTTCATTTTTGACATAGGTAATGATTTTATTCTTCTGTTCTTCGCTTAACTTCTTGGTTTCTGTTGGAACGGTTAGATTGTTCAAATCATTTAGCAAATTGAATTCTTGAGCCGTGTAGGAAGCTTTTGCTGCTCTATACTCTTCCGGATAAAATGTACATTTCCCAATTAGGATTCCAAAATATTGTCTAAAGTTAGGTACTCATCTTCAGAATCTTTCTTAGTAGTATACCTTCCATAATCAGTCCGTGACTTCTCATTTCCTGGTCCGTGATAATATTTACGTTTTCCAGTTAGAATTTGGAGATAACTATTAATAAATTCATCGGTAATCTGTGGATTAAATTCTTGTTGGGTTTGCAGTATTCTCAGTGCTTCTGCTCGATAAGCTGATGTTGGAAAGACATTAATTAAGCGATGTTTTTTTCCATCCTCCTCAATAGTAAAATCACCACGTAATTGACCATATTTTTGATAGCGTTCCAATTGAATCTGGCCTGGTGTTTTTGTCTCTAATTGTTTGCTGTTCTCTTTGACAATTTGTGCATAGTCTCCTACTGATGAATTTCCGTCATCACTGGCATCATCAAGATAACTAATCCCACGATGTTTCACCATATTTTTAAGAGCGATAAACAATTCTTCATTAGACAATTCATCGGTCAAGCCCTTAACTCGCAATTGATATGGGTTAAGATTTATTGAAACCTGTGTAAAATCAGTGATTAATCCACTTTCCTCAAATAGATGATTTAAACGAACTCTACGATGTTTTTTACGTCGTGTCAATCGTCTTCCTTGACGATTTGTTCTACGTTCTACATTATTCTCCGCTTGAGCTGCTGGGAAAATGCGTGAGTTCTTATGGATAATTTCTCCCGTCACTTTATTAAGGATACCTACGCCAACAGAACCTATACCGATATCAAGTCCTAAAACTAAGTCGCTCATTTAAGAATCTCCTTATGCTTTTTTCTAATATTTTACAATAATATCTGAAAATTTACAACAAAATTTGTAAACGCTGTCTTTGTTTATATTTTAAAAAGCCAAGTTCAGTTGAACTGGCTTTTTCTTCTTGTATTAAAAACATTTGTCTAGGCTTCTTTTGCTAGTGCCGCTGCTTTTTCAAGGGCTTGATCGGTCGACTCGCAGATATGGTCTGCTCCTATAGTCTGGATAAATCCTGATTTTTCAAGTACTCGGTAGGGTTGAGCATTAACGTGAGAAAGAAGCAAGGTCATGCCACGTTTTTGGCAGATTGCCAGGGTTTCTTCAAGGGCATCTAGGCCTGAGATATCCATGGCTGGAACATTTCGCATGCGTAGGATGAGAACATTCTTAGTTTCATCATTGATTACATTCAAGAAGTTATTGGCTGCACCAAAGAAGAGGGCACCAAAGACTTCATAGACGACAGTGTTTTTTGGGACTTGTTTTAAGTCGCTATCCTCGGACAAAACTGGATCGTCCAGATTTTCCTTGTCCACCCACTGACGGATTTGAGCCACGTCGGACATGCGTTTGAGGAAGAGGAAGGCTGCTAGGACCATACCAAATTCGATGGCAACTACTAGGTCAAAGAAAACGGTTAGGATAAAGGTCACTAGCAGGACCGCCACATCACTCTTAGGGGCACGTTTAATCATACGACCAACTGTACGCCAACCACTCATGTTATAACCGACAATCATAAGGATTGAGGCCAGACAGGTCATAGGAATCAATGAGGCGTAAGGCATGAGGAAGAGTAAAATCAGAAGCAAGGTGAAGGCATGAACCATACCTGCTACTGGTGTTCGTCCGCCATTTTTGACGTTGGCTGCGGTACGGGCAATAGCTCCCGTTGCCGGAATCCCGCCAAAGAGGGCTGACATGATATTCCCAACACCTTGGCCGACCAATTCTGCATTAGAGCGGTGATTACCACCAATCATGCCATCTGAAACCACACAAGAAAGGAGCGATTCAATGGCTGCCAATATGGCAATGGTGAAGGCTGGCGAAATCATTTGACGAATCAAAGAAAATGATAGGTCAGGAACCGTGAAACTTGGAAGTCCTGCCTTGATGGTGTAAAGGTCACCAATGGTTTTGACTGGGAGATGACCAAAGGCTACGATGGCTGTGGTCACAAAGATAGCAACCAGAGAACCCGGAATTTTCTGAGAAAGGCGTGGCCAAAAGATTTGAATGAGCAGGGCCAAAATACCGATAGCTAGGGTCGCCCAACTAATACTCGAAAGATGCTCTCCATAGGCAATCATCTTTTCCAGAAACTCAGCTGGCACGGACTTCATCTCAAGGCCTAGAAAATCCTTAATCTGTCCAGCCACAATCCCAACGGCAATCCCCAAGGTAAAGCCAAGTGTGATGGTTTTGGGAATGAATTTAATCAGGTCGCCAAAACGCAGGAGCCCCATGATAATAAGCATGAGTCCCGCCATAAGCGTGGCAACAGTCAGACCCGCCATGCCATACTGGGCGATGATGCCATAGATGATGACAACGAAGGCTGCAGTAGGTCCACCAATCTGAACTCGACTACCTCCTAAAAAGGAAATAAAAAAGCCTGCAACCACTGCTGTGTAAAGACCTTGTTCGGGATTAACACCAGAGGCAATCGCTAGGGCAATCGACAAGGGCAGGGCAATGATAGCCACGATAACTCCTGCAATCAGGTCCTTGATGAACTGTCCCTTGGAATAATCCTTGATGGTGGTGAAAAATTTGGGTGTGATATATTTTAAAGCGTCCATTTTTTCCTCCTAACTAATATCCTAAAACTCTTTGACTTAACTCTTTTTCAATGAGTGTCAGACGCTTATCATTTTTACAGTCTTATGATAGCACAGCAAATCCCCATTTTCTAGGGGATTGGGAGATGTAAACGTATTATTTCAAGAATTTTTAAACTTTCTTAGTTTAGAAATGAGGGCATCAAAAAAACAAGCCCTGATTATGGACTTGTTTTGACTTTTCATGGCTTGATAGATTCCTCTTACATTACCAACTGGTTGGCAAGGAAATCGGAATGTTAAGCTTGACCTTCATCTTGCTATTGGTCACAGTAGCCTGCTCAATTTCGTAGCCGATTTCAGGAAGCTTGAGCTGAATTTGGTTGTTAACCATGCGAACACCACTGCTTGACTGGGCAATACTCTTCTTGAGATAAGGCAGAACCAGTGATTTAGGTACAGGAAGGCGACCCAGGTGGGCACCTGCCAAGTCTAGTAGGATGACTTCCTTGTTAGTGCTAACCGTGAAATCAAGGCTGAATGTTGATTCGATAGGTCCAAGAGACACCGGTAGCTTAGCTGTCAGATAAGAATCATTCAACTCTACAGTACTGTTTAGCAAAGTCTCGTCATTAGAATCAGCCATGCTTGCTTTTAGGATTTGACGAAACTGGTTGCTATCAAGATTAATCTCAGTTGAAACCCCACCTGACGAAAGGGACGCCCCACCAATACCAGCCTGGGCTAAATCGGCAAGAGATGTTTGAGTTGATACATTTTTTAATTGGTCCTGACTGTCGATCTTGTCCGGAATGAGTAGAGCCGCCACTGCAAAAAAGACCACAATGACGAGGACAATGAGTCGTTTAAACCATTTCCACATAGGGATACCTCATTTCAATTTTTCACTTTTGACGTCTATTGTACTGTAATCAAGGAAAAAAAGCGAGTAAGAACTGGAAATTCTCTCATATTTTCTTAATGCAAGAGGTAGGGTTCGAGAGCTTCAAAGACTTTTAAGTAAGCATTGGTATAAAGGTGGACACCGTCATAGGTGTGCTCAGCCTTCTGCTCTTTCCTACCATTGACCAGCCCCGCATTACAATTAATAAAGTGGCAACCATAGGTTTGGGCGATTTCCTCAAGAGCCTGGTTACAACGGTCAAGATTTTCAGGTGTCCGCAGTTTCATCCACTGGATTGAAGCCTTGGTCTGCCAAGGCAGATGAAGATTGGCTGGGTAAAAAGCCATGAGATAAATCTTGGTATGAGGCAAGATAGCTTGTGTTTGCTCCAAAATCCGCCTGATGTTTGCTGTCAAATGCTGGAACCATTGGTCTCCATAAGGCTCCTCGGTCATGTCATTGGTACCGATATTGATAAACACCTTGCTCGGTTGCATATCCAAAAGTAGGGGATGGATATGCTGGAGAAATTCATCCGTATTCAGGCCGCTGATACCTCGATTGTAGATGATATCATCTACACCTCTACTCCTAGCGATTTCACAAATGGGAAAAAGCTCCATGAGAGATGAGCCCGTGAAGAGCGTCTCCCCCTTGATGGCAACCTCATTTAAGTACTGATAATTTTTAAGTTTGATTTCTTTTAATTCATCCATGATAACTTTCTTCTATATAACTTTATCTAAATGAGGGAGAAAAAAACTCATTCTCACCAATCTTGCCAGGTTTCTTTGGCACGAATCACACGGCCTTGCTCATAGTCAATATGGTAAACTCGCCAGCCACCAATCCAATCGTCGGCCAGCTGGTACTCAACACTTCCTTGAAGGTCGTCACCCTTGCCCAAGAGCTTCTCCACTTCTTCTCTCGTCATGCCCTCAAGCTGATACTGACGGTGAAAACTCCACATAAGTTTGTGTCGCATAGGAGCTGGTGTTTGAGCCCATTTTTCAGGCGTAAAGACTCGGTCACGAGGGACAATGATAGCGAAATGAACCAGACAAAGGATTTCGATAATTAACCACAAGGCTTTTCACCGTTTTCTTCTGGCTTCTGGGGTAAGGTATGCCATAGGACTACCTGACTTTCTCTTGCTTCCAATGGTCGTCCAAAATCACTGTGTGCTCTTTTGAAAAGCGAATAAGGATGTCTCTGGCAACTTGTTGAGATACCCGAGCGACATTGGTCAAGTCTAGTCCTAGCTCAGGTGTATCGTGTTCCAAACGATACTGGTCATCCTCGTATTCAACGAAGATAAAGCTCATTGACTTTTTATCTCCATAGGTGAGATAGAGACTATCGTAGGATACTGGGAGTTGCACCAAGGCATCCCAAATATCACTGTCACTTGGGTCCATAATCGTCGTATAGTCCACCTGATCAGCCGTCGATATACGCATGACAAGGCCTTCTGCTACTTTCTTTTTAGGTGCTAGCCACTTAAATAAATGCATCGTTTTACTCCTTTAGATGATGATTCCTTTTTGCTTGAGATTGTCCAGACATTCCTGTAAATAGGCGGCATCATGCTCTGGGTAAATGATGTCTGGTAATGTCTCCGCTTCAAGCCTATCGTAGGCTCGCATCTGCTTGCCTCGATACTCCTTGTCTAGCCACTCGGAGCTGACACGATAGCCACGTTCCGTCATTTCTTGCATAATGAGTTCATGGTATTTAAACAGGCGATATGGAGAATAATCAAAAACATAGTTAACCGTAGCGTGTTTGCGTTGCCAACCCTTGCCACGAAGGGCACAACATTCTCGGTGTTGTCCTAATAATTGCTGACGGGGTAGTTTTGCAATCAAGTCTTGATGCCACAGTCTCATTTTGAACCCCCATTAATTAAGGTTGACTCCTCCAGATAACGATTAGGATACTTGCTGAGGAGCTCTTTGACGGATTCCACCAAACCATGCTGAGGAATTTGACCTGCTGCATAGCTATCCAGTTGGGCCATAAACTTTTCCTTTTCGCTGGCAGTCGCCTTTTTCTTAAAATACCCCCAGATATGTTGAAAGGCATTGACGACCTGACCAGGATTTTCAGGAAGGTCAAGCGCTTGATCAATATAAGCTTGAACCTGATTCAAACTAACCTCATCATTCTTGAGATAGTTACGGATTTCTAAGTAAATCTTGTTCGAATGGCTGAGCACCAGATACTTATTGGCTGCCCAAAGTCGCTCGCACTGGCGACGTGGATTGGTAGTTGTCATTAGGAACCTTCCTTCTTGCTTTTTATCAGTATAGCATAGTTTAAATAGGGATAATAGATTATGCTTTTAAGAATCCGAAAGAGTGATTTTCAAGCATTTTCAGAAAAGGTTTTTTGCTTGGTTCGTTTGTAAGCGTTTGCTATACTTAAGATATCAAAGAAAGGAGACAAGCCTATGACATTGTCCAAAAAACTCACACTTTCTCTTGCCTCTATGGCAGTTCTTGGTCTTTTAGCAGCCTGCTCAAACCAGAAAGCTCAAACACCTGAAAGCTCTTCTAGCACCCAACAAAGTTCAAGTAAGGTTTCATCTTCACAAAGCTCTGAAGCCTCTAAACAAACTGAAGGGCTAGATGGCACCTATAAAGGGACTGACGAAAATGATCGCATTACTCTTACCATCTCTGGAAATACTGGAACTTGGGAAGAGGATGAGGCAGATGGCGAGAAGGAAAGCAAGCCTGTAACAGTTAACTCTGACAATCAAAGTCTGACAATCGGTGACGACACCAAATACTATAAACTCGATGGTAATCAACTGACTATTGAAGATGACGACCATGATCCAAATGATACGGTTGTCTTGATGAAATAAAATGAAAAACCTTAGCCAAACTACTCTCTGGAATTTAGCTAAGGTTTTTTATGTTATACTATAGGCAGAAAGAAAACGGATACAAAGAGGAGGTTGACGATGACTCAAAGAAGATTATGGGTGACGCTATTTGTTGTGTCGATTATTGTAACTCTTATTGGACTGGGATTTGCTGTCTATAACTATTATGTCTTTGATAAACCCTTTATGACTGCCACTACAAAAGGTTTACTAGCAGCCTTTTTCCTGTGCGCGACAATGGTTGCCATTAGTCTATCCAAATCAAATAAGAAGTAAAGATGAGAAAGAGGTATAAGTTTGCGAACTTATACCTCTTTTCATACAACATTACTTAATCTTGTGTTTGTTCATTTTTTCTTCAAAAATGCCTGTCATGATTTTACGCAACTCTTGGCCTTCTTTTTCAGTCTTTAGATGATGAAGCCAAACGAGTCACCTCCTAAAAATGACACTATGTCATTATGTCAACAGATAGGAAAGAAAAGCTCTCACCTAAATCTGGTGAGAGGTTAAACTCTAGTTTTATGATTTTCTTATAGCCACCAGCCAAGAGGATACTAGGATTTCGAAAATAACCAGAGGGATAATCTGAGTGAGTGAACTCTGAACCAGCATAAGGACAGCCAAACTATCGATCAGCATATGAGCGAGGATACAAGGAACAGCTCCTTTCGAGTACTCTTTGAGAGCTCCCAAAAGAAAGGTATTCCCTAAAATCATCAGGTAAAAGATGAGATAGTTGGACGAGCCTGCTGTAATCCAAGGGAGTTGATAGATAGGGATATGCCAGAGGAACCAGACAATGGAAAGAACCATCATTTTAGGTATAAAGTGCTTACTAAAGGAAAGATGATCTTGTAAAAACCAACGCCAACCGACTTCTTCTAGGCCTCCATATAATAAGGTCCAGGGGAAATAAAGGAAGAAGGCCAAGAGGGAGTTCCCAGTAAAGCGAACATTCATGAGCAGGATTGAAATCCCATAATAGATGACTGGAATGAAGATAGCTAGAATCCAGGACAGGGGACTTTCTTTTTGAAGAAAGATCTTTTTGAAAAATTCCCCCAAGGATTTAACTTCCCTCAACACAAGAGAAAAGATAGCCGCCATAATCAGGGGAATACAGTTCATTAGGATAAACAGCAGTGAGGAACCTGTGCCCTTTCCATCTGGGAAACACCAAAGGATAACTTGCCCTACTATAAATGTAGCAAGGAGGGCAGTCAGTGCATACCAGATAGCGACTGATTGTTTTGAAATAAATTTGCTCATTTTTCCTCCGTAACGGTATGATAAATCAGATAGATCGCACCCTAATCCGCATCGACTCAAAGTGGTATTGTTCACAATCTTTATAAATCTTACTTAATCTTGTGTTTGTTCATTTTTTCTT
>NZ_KV810610.1:0-10064 GCF_001812855.1 Streptococcus sp. HMSC072D03 | reverse complement strand
TTAATCTTGTGTTTGTTCATTTTTTCTTCAAAGATGGCTGTCATGATTTTACGAAGCTCTTGGCCTTCTTTTTCTGGAAGGTCTCCTTGGCGTTTGGCTACTGCGTAGAGTTCAGGATATTGCTTGGCTACACGCTCTACTGTCTTAGTCGTCGCATGCCCTCTGACAAAGAAAGGAATGCGTTTAATCCATTCTTGTGGTACGAGAGCGAGCAACTTCTTAGCTGCTTCCTTGTCGGAAATCTCAGCTGTACTCAACCCTTTTTCGATTTGCTTTTGTTCTTGTTCTGTAAAATCTTTTAATTCCATACCTTGCTCCTCTTTATCTTTATATAGAAGATTTTACACCCTTGTATGAGAATATACAACTGATTGGGATTGGGGGACAAGTTATAAAATACCATAAAAGATAGGATTACTTCTTTCCAAAAATACCATACAAAAAAATCTGATGAATTTGCTCAACTTCTGTCTCTAAATTGTCACTATCAGCTATCTGATTTCCCATACCATTAAGAGCATCCATAACATTTAAAATAAGCTCTGTCGATAGGTCTTCAGCAATAAGGCCCTCTTCTTTTCCGACCTTAATATAAGCACGATAGATATCACGTTTTTTTGCAGTGATCGCTTTCGCTAAGAGAGTTGAAAAAGTAGGTTCTTTCACCATTTTATCTTGAAAATAGTCCGAGATTTGCCGACTCATTTTCTCCTGACATAGGGAAAAAGCCTGGTTTAATTTTGTTTTAAAATCTAGATTACTATTTAAAATGTCCTCAGCTTGCTGTGTGACTTCTTCAAACAAGTCATTAACACAGAGAGCTACCAAATTATCTTTGCCCCCGAAATAATTGTAGATAGAAACTGGTGATACTTCTGCTACCTCTGCAATAGATTTTATACTCGTTTCCTTAAAACCTTTTTCTTTAAATAATTGTAAGGCTGCTTGAATAATCGCTTGCTTCTTTTTCTCAGTCGTCTTTTGATATTGATTCATGTGAACACCTCTGTTACTACCAATTGTAGCATAAGTTTGAAATTAATGAGCATATATTTCATTTTTTCTTGCTATTCTTACTAGCTTTCTCTATAATAAAGTTTGAATTTTAATCATGTATATTTCAAATTTTATTTTCAAAAATGGGAGGGAACATGCTCATTCAATATCTTATAAAGCAATCTAGAAAACCGAGTGGTCTTGTCGGTCGATTGATTACCAACATCTGGTCGTCCTATTTCAAGGAACTCAGCCTTTGGGCAATCAAACAAACCACTATCCCCAACAATAGTCGGATTTTAGAAATCGGCTATGGCGGTGGCAGCACTATTAAGAACCTTCTTGAGTTAGATAAAAATCTTGACATTCATGGTATTGATATTTCCGAAGAGTCTTATCATACTGCTAGACGAATTCATTCAGATGCTATAGAAAACAGAAGTGTTAAGCTGAGGATTGGCAATGTAGCAAACCTTCCCTACCAAAATAATGATTTTGATTTGGTATTTGCCATCCAGACACATATTTTCTGGGAGGATTTAAAACAGAGTTTTCAGGAAATCTATAGAGTCATGTCCAATCCTTCCACTTTGATTATTGCTTCCGAGAAAGAAAAAATAAAATATCATATGACAGATTATGGAACAAGCCATGAATTGAAACAGTTGTTAGCAAGCATTGGCTTTTCAAAGATTGAAGAAAAGCAAAATTACAAATGGGTTGTGTATGTTGTCACTAAGAGTGATTAGGAAATTAAGCATAACAAAAAGTAGTGAAGTGATTCCATCGTCGGAACTTTCTTCACTACTTTTCTTATCTCTTTCCTACTCACCACTATCAGCAATTCAGAGTTGCCACTGCTCAATCAACCAATCCGAAAAAGCGTCATATCTTTCTTGGAGATGGTCATGATGTCCGTAGGGGTCAAATGCTGAATAAGTAGACACGCTCTGTTTTTTGATAAGTTCATGCACTTCTTTGGCATAACTAGGAGCTTTGGCCAGTCTATTCTTATGATTAGCCCCCTCGGTCAAACCGTTATGTAAATAGACTGAGCAAGACTTATTGATGGGCTGGTGGGCTTTGCAGTAAGCTACAAAATTTGGATACCAGAAGGATCCACAAATGGAGAAGAGCAAAGGCATCTTATCACTGCTATAAAGACTGGAAATAGCAGCCAAACCACCCAGCGAGTATCCTCCGTAAGCCATACGACTTTCATCCAGTCGAAACTCCTGTGTGATGCTTTTGAAAATATGCCCAAATAGATGGTCATGATAGCTGGCTAGCTTTCCGCCAAAATCAGAGCTTCCAGGTCTCAGAGCCTGAGCCTGCCAAGGCGTAAAATCATCCAAGCGACTCTGAGGTTCAAGTCCAACCAGGATAACAGAATCTTCCAACTTTCCCAGATAATCAAGCTGCCCATCGTTCAGAAAAACTACTGGATAAGCCTTCTTGGAATCATAGGACTCAGGAAGGGCAACTGTAACCTGAATGTCATGGCAGACAAAGTCTTTATTTATTAACAAAGTCATTAACCTTTTCAAGAGAATCAATCACAGATGGACCGTAATCCATAAGCTCATCATAAGAAATAGTCATGATTTTCTTGTTTTTAACGGCTGGAACATTTTCAAGAACAGCGTTCTTTTCCATCTTGTCTGTTGCTTCCTTGTCCATGGCCTTATTACGGTCACTGGTTACATAGATAATCAATTCTGGTTCCATTGACACGAGATTTTCCAGAGTCAAATCTGATGTTCCTGTCGCAACATTGGTATAACCAAGCTGATTGAGCATACTTTCTTGAAGGGCAGATTTGTAAGTTCCAAAGGTCTCATCGTTGTAAGCACACATGATAAGAGCCTTCTTCAAGTCTTTGTCAGAAGACTTGTTTTTCTTTTTAACAGCGTCGATACGCTTTTGAAGTTGTCCCGCATACTTGTCTGCCTTGTCTTGAACGTTGAAAATGTCACCAATATTTTTAACATCTTCGATGATATTATTCAAATCTTGTTTAGTTGTTGAAACAGAAGCTTTTTGCGTATAGACAGGAATGTCGTTGCTGTTCCATGTACTGATGGTTCCCATTGACTTGTCTGAGAACATCATGTTACGACCAATAAGAGCATCTGGTCCGTAAGCCAAGATGGCTTCTTGAGAAATTGTTTTCTTATCACCGATATGTGGGATTGAAGCAATGTCATCCTTATATTTATCGGTTACTTCATTGTCAGGGTTAAGCATACCGACAATTTTGTCTTTCAAACCAAGCTCAATCAAGATTTCAGTTGATGAAAGGTTGTTGGTGATAACCTTTTCTGGTGCCTTTTTGAAGACTTGATCTAGCTCAGTTCCTTTATCGTCATAAGTTTTGACAGTCAAAGGATACTGGGTTTCTGACTTGGTCTTTTTCACCGTTTCTTTTGCTGTTGATGACGATGATGTGCTGTTTTTATATGTAGAACTGCATGCTGTCAATGTGAGGACTGCTGCAGCGATTAATGCGATACGAAATGTTTTCTTGTTCATAAGGCCTTCCTTTCCTAGGCTTATAAATACTGAATCATTGCCTGCTGGTCATCCGTCCAGGTAATACGACTCTGAACATCATAAACCGCCTGCAAGGATTGTGGGGTTACGGCATCCCTTGGGACACCTTGGGCAACAATCTCACCCCCTTTCATTAAGTAGATATAATCTGAAAAACGACAGGCCAATTGAATATCGTGGAGAACTGCAAGAACATTGATTCCGAGTTCCTTGACCAGGGCCAACATCTCCAACTGATACTTAATGTCCAAATGATTGGTAGGCTCATCCAATAAAAGGAGTTTGGGTTCCTGAGCCAAGGCACGCGCCAGGATAACTCTTTGTTTTTCGCCACCTGATAGGGACGAATAATAGCGTGCCTTCTTTTCAGACATGCCAACCTTGTCTAAGGCATCCTGAACGAGGACGTGATCCCGCTCCGATTCTTTTTGCAGAAAGGAAAGATGGGGCGTTCGGCCAAGCATGACAATTTCTTCCACCGTACAATCAAACTGAAGGGTGTTAAACTGTGTCACAACGGCCATTTCTTTTGCAGTTTCCTTGAGGCTTACCTGATCTAGGGATTTTCCATCAAGAAAAATCTGACCGCTATCTGGTTTCAACTGGCGGTAAATGGTTTTAAGCAAGGTTGATTTACCACTCCCATTTGGTCCCAGTATGGTCTGGAATTGCCCACCTTCAACCTCTAGAGAGACACCGTTTAGGATTTTTTTCTCTCCAATCGAATAATGAATATCCTGACACTTTACATCCATAAGTCTAAACCACCTTCCTACGATTTCTAGTCACAATATAAATAAAGAAAGGTGCGCCAACTAAGGCTGTAAAGATACCGATAGGTAGCTCTGCATTTTTGACGAGGATTCTCGCCAAGACATCTGCCCAAACCACAAACAAGGAACCTAAGAGAGTTGCCACTGGAAAAAGCTTACGATAGTTAGTTCCGACTAAACTTCTAGCAATATGAGGGGTAATCAAGCCTACAAAGCCGATAATCCCACAGCTAGCAACCAAGACGGCCGTTATGACCGCAACAATGGCAATGTAAAGATACCAGTAGAGTCTAAGTGGAATCCCTAAAGTCAAAGCTGCCTCATCTCCCATCATCATGGCATTGAAGACACGATACTGAGTTGAGAAAAAGAGAAAGGCCAAACCAACCACTACTGCTGGAAGCATCAAATCTGACCAAGATGTCCCTGTCAATGAACCCATGGTCCAAAACTTAATGGTCATAACACTGTCTGCTGTCGCTCCAATAGAGATTATAAAATTGGCAAAGGCAATGAAGAGGGCGTTGACAACTGTTCCAGATAAAATCAAGCCAGATGTGGTCACTCTCCCCTGCATAGAGGCAATGATTAGGACAAGAACCGTCGCTAGGATAGCCCCCATAAAGGCACCCAAGCCTACCACAGCTTTAAGGCCTAAAATGATGGCCAAGGTTGCTCCAAACGTTGCTCCTGCCGAGATTCCCAGGATATAGGGTTCGGCAATCGGATTATTAACCGTTGACTGCATGACACTCCCAGACATGGAAAGACCTGCACCAACTATTAACCCTAGGAGAACCCTAGGAACTCGCATATTCCAGATAATAGCTTCAAGTGGCTTGGCTATACTATGACTGGCAACCGGAAGCCCCAATTTACTGAAGATGACACCATAGGTATCACCTATATCTATAGTGACCGCCCCTAAAGACACTGCTATAAAAACTGACGCTACTAGTAAAACTAGCAACAAACAGAGCAGGCTTAGGTAGCGGGAAAAAACAAGGTGTTTTGTTTTTTTAAAAGGCATTAGCACCTCCTTTCCACCTGTAATGTCAGAAAATTTTGACAATACTCTTCTAGTATAACATGCCTCAAAAAGATGGGCAAGGTCATTTGAGTATTACATAGAAAAAAGAGTAGTCATTGAACTACTCTTGGGAATCATAACTAACTGAAGCAATGAAAATCAAGCCAGCTTAGGATTTCACTTTCTCCATACTGCTACCAGCAATTTTCATGGCAAGAAGAATTATCAACACCTTAATCACAAGGGATAACCAAAGGCTCTCCTCAGTTGATGACAGTTGCGATAAAGCATTGATTAGTGCATGGGTCATCACACAAAGCCAAAGGCTTCTGGTTTTTGTATAAGTGGCGGATAAGATGAAACAATTGCTTAATAAACCTAGCAAGAAAGGCAATAAATGAATCGTGGCCAGAGACCCATCAATGTAAAAATAGAGGATATGCCATAGTGACCAAGCCAAAAATGTAAAGAGCGTGGACACTAGATAGGTCAACTTTTCTTGTAATGCAGACTGGAAAAAATAGCGCCAACCGATTTCTTCGATACCACCAAAGACAAGGGCTTTACAAAATAAGATAATGGGGAGATACCAAGCCTGAATAATCAACCCTCCACTCAAGACCAGTGGTAAGAAATCCAATCCTAGAAAAATGAGGACTAAGAGATAGTTACTAAGAGGCTGTTTGACTTGGAAAAAATCTCTGACAAGCTGTTTAACACTGGAGTGATGATAGCGGATGCTAACATAGCCTCCCCAAATAGCTGATGACAATCCACCTAAGATAAGGGTAAAGAGGCCAATTGGAGTTCCATAATCAACCCTAACTCCCCCTGCTCTTAGCAGCCAAACAAGGAGACTGACCAGTAAGATTTGTCCAAGGGTCCCCGCTAGATAAAGCAACAAGGCTTCTTTTCTTTTCATATCTTGCTTCCTTTTTCTTCCCTGTTTAAAACCTTCTTCTCACGTTAAGCTAGTCCATATCCACCCATTTGCCATTGTCCATGATAAAGGGTTTGGCTAGACCTAGTCCAGTATAGCCCTTGTACTTGGTTGTGAGATACTTATAGCAATCTTTCTTACTAGCAAATTTTATAGCTTGGTAAGGCTCTTCGAAGGTCAATTTTTCGACAAATAAGTATCCATCTGTCGTAGGTACCAGGACGCCAACGTGACCGATAAAAAGAGAATCTCCATCCAGATTATCATGAACAACGACCGACAGCATGCGTGCCTTGTCATCAAAGGTGAATTGCTTATAGTAATCCTCCATATGCTTGGCGTGAACCTTAACATCTTGGGTAGCTTCAGTCTTGATCCTTGAAAAGAGAATTTCAAAGTCTGCCTGATCCTTGGCATCAAAGAGCTTGCCCTTATCAATAGCGTCCTTATCTTGGAAAAGGAGCTCACTATCACTCTTGACCTGTGGAATCTTAATTTTGCCTTTCAGGAGCGTATAGGTGTTGATACGACAGTTGGTACCGATAAAGTCACCATGCTTAGCTGTCCACAGGCTACTGATTTTTTCCACATCATAGTCTGTTTTGGTAAATGGTGCAAAATCCCCAGAAAGTCCAACAGAACCCACGGTATCATTGTAATCCCTAACCAGATTGATAAAGTTATCCACACTCCCCTTTTCCAAATGTTTCGAGAGAATGGAGCGCACTTCATTAAGACTGGCCTTGCTTTTTAGGTTAGAATAGCTTGGTTGCTCCACCTTTTTGTGGATATGTGCAAAAACTGCCAAACCGACGAGTAATAGGCTAGCGATAGATAAAAGAATTAGCGTCTGTTTTTTCAGATGTTTCATAGGCGCCTCCTTGGCTTCATTATACCAGATTTTGCTGACTACTCATTCTCAAGATACTTTTCCACAAGAAAAAAGCCTTGTTGCCAAGGCTTTAGATTGAGGACAAAGGCTTTTACTTGAGACCTTCCTTGGGTGATAGCGGACGCCAGCGAACTTCTTCGAAGTTCCATGGCTAATTTTTGAGCCTAAAGTCTCAAAAATTCCGAACGCCTGAAATCCCAATCTTTCAGGCTTTTTTATCACGGCGTAAAGTCTCAGTATAGCCTCACACCATTTGAAGACTATGGAATGTTATCATTTTTTCTCTATTCTTTTCTATTCTTTATTATTTCCAAAATAGTTGTTCAATTTTTATTATATTATCTACAACTTTCTCAGGACTTTCTGATAAATCATTATCAATCCAAAAAGAAATAATGGTTTCAAAAGATGCAGAGAAGGCTTTTATCACAATTTCATCTGAAATCTTCGTATTTTTCTTGATCTTTTCTCTAATAGTTTTGTTGTTATTTATTAAGTCGCAAATTAGTTGTTGAACTTTATCTTTAAATTGAACGTGAGGTGCTTTTGATATTGCTTTAAAATGTTTATAGTCATTTTTAATTAATAGTAGAGCCTTTAAAAGCATGTCCTCTTTATCTAAATTTCCTTGAGCTAAAATCTCCCAAAATCTTTGCATCGTCTCTGTTCCGATAGAGTATGCTAAATCATCCTTATCAAGAAAATGTTGATAAAATGTTCCCCTACTAACATTTGCTCTCTGAGTTATATTTCCAATGGTTATTTTTGAGTACTCCATTTCAAGTAGGAGGTCTATCAAAGCAGACTTGAGGTTAGTAACGCTATTAGTCTTTCTTTTCTTTGTCATTTTTTCCTTAATTAAACATATTGTTTGATGTTGTCATGGTCAATATATGGGTATTATTATATTCTTTTTATGTGAATTATAAAAGTTAAAAAAGACTGTTTTATGTTCACTAAGATAATTGATGCATCATTAATCATTTAACAAAATAAATAATGAAGGGAATAGAATTTAATGACAAAATCAAGAAAAATTCTAGGATTTATAGGTCTAGTTTTAGCAATGTTTATGGGAGCTTTAGATGCAACGATTGTTAATATCGCCCTACCAAATATTATGGAAGACTTACATACTGGATTGACTGATACAAGTTGGGTAGCAACAATCTATGTTTTAGCAATGTCTGTATTTATTATTACTGTTTCAAAACTCGCTGATATCTACGGTAGAAAATTGGTTATGCTAATTGGTGTGGTAATATTTGGTATTTTCTCATTCGCCTGCATGATGGCTGATTCATTATTACTCTTAATTATTTTTAGGTTCTTCCAAGGAATTGGAGGTGCCATATTAACTCCAATTGTTCTCCCCATGGGAATTGAACTATTGGGGAAAGAGAATACCAGCCGTATTACTGCTATTATGGGGGCCTTCAGTGCCTTAGCTGCAGCGGGAGGACCAGTAATTGGTAGTTTAATTGTCCATTGGACAACATATCATTGGATTTTTGGTATTAATGTTCCAATCGCCATTATTGCATTTTTGATGATCCTAGTGGGAACAAAAGAATCATATGATTTAACAATTTCAAAGAATATTGACTGGCTAGGTATTATTTTTCTTACTTGTACTTTAGGTGGACTTATATTTGGTTTATTAGAAGGTCACGAGTATGGTTGGGGTTCACAAACCATCATAGCTAGTTTTTTTATTAGTGTCGTAGGCCTATTTTTCCTTTTTTTAACCGAAAGAAGAGTAGAATCACCTGTCATTGACTTAAAATTATTCAAGGAAAGTACGTTTACATCTTCAAGTCTTATTTATATGATTTTTGGATTTGCGATTATCGTACCTTCATTAATCTTAAACTATTTCTTGCAAAATGTTCGCAACTATTCTGCTTTGCATTCAGCATATCTTATTATTCCTACTTCTTTAGCTATCGTAGTAGGTATGCCGTTAGCAACTAAAATGTACCAAAAAATTAGTGCAAGATTGCTCATTAGTATCGGTTTAGTTATTACAGCAGGTGGATTATTTATGCTTAGTCTTATTCAGTATAATACCTCACAAAGCATCATTGTTTGTTGTAATGTAATTATTGGTTTAGGACTAGGATTTATGGCAATGTCCTTAACATCATCAGTAAAATATTTACCAATTAATAAGGCCGGAATTGGGTCAGGTATCGTTAACTCTTCTAGATATGTTGGACAGGCCATTAGTATGGCTCTTCTCGTTACCATTTTAAATAGTAATGTCAATATTGCTAAAACACAAATTAAGGAAACAGCGTATAACCAAATTGAAAAACGGGTTTTATCAACAGACGTAAAAAAAGTTGCTAAGAAGGAAATTGCAAAAACTTTCGATACGACTAAGAATAGTAATAGTATTTCAACCAAACAAAGCAATATGGTCGATACAATCAAAACAGCTGCTCAAAAAACAGATAATCTTCCAGAACCTAAAAAGGGGAGCAATTATAGAAAGATTTATGAGGCGAATCAGTTATTGATCAATGGAGTTGAAACTGTTAGTTCAAGTGTCTCTCAGTTATCAAGCAGTTTAAAAACTATATCTGGAGGCCAAGCTAAAGTTGGTACAGCGGTTAAATTATTAGCTCAAAGGGATGAATTATCATCTGCTCTTAAAGTCATTGTCAATGAAAAAAATGATCAGTTAAGCAGGGCATTTGATAATGTATTTATTGTAGGAGCAATCGTTGTATTGATATGTACTCCGTCAGCTCTGATGACAGAAAAGCGAAAAGTTGAATAACTAAATTATTTTATAATAGGAAAAGCCAGTCTAAACTTTAGGCTGGCTCAAAATGAAGACAAGGTCCTCAGAAGTTATACTTCTGGGGATTTTTC
>NZ_KV810609.1:0-16690 GCF_001812855.1 Streptococcus sp. HMSC072D03 | reverse complement strand
TTTTCGTCACCCACTACAGTTGACAAAGAGCCTTTATTTTACAACAATGTTAACGATTTTATTAACCTCAAACAGTTTGGGAAACTGTTTGAGGTTGGAAATGAACAACTAAATTGGTTATTTTACAACAATGTTAACCAATTTATTAGGTACCGCAATCACTTTCACGATTTCCTTGCCATCAATCTCTGCTTTGACTTTTTCATTAGCAAGAGCGACTTCTTGCAACTCTTCACGTGAAAGGTCTTTAGCAACCGTGAGTTTGGCACGGACTTTACCTTTGATTTGAACGACGATTTCGATTTCGTCTTCAACCAATTTGCTTTCGTCCCATGTTGGCCAAGCTACATAAGAGATAGACTCACCTGTTTCTGCGACTGTTTGCCAGAGTTCTTCTGCCAAGTGAGGCGCAAATGGGGCGATCAATTGGATAAAGCCTTTAGCATAATCCACATAGAGTTTGTCTTCCTTGTTAGCCGCATTGACAAAGACCATGAGCTGAGCAATGGCTGTGTTGAATTTCATAGACTCGATTTGCTCAGTAACAGATTTAACGGTTTCGTTATAAACCTTGTCAAGAGCGCCATTGTTTTCCGCAACGATTTCTTTACTTGTGATCAAACGGTAAACACGGTCAAGGAATTTACGGCTTCCTTCCAGACCTTCTTCAGACCAAGCGATTGAAGCATCGAGTGGTCCCATAAACATTTCATAGACACGAAGGGTATCAGCACCGTATTGTTCCACCACATCGTCTGGGTTGACAACGTTCTTGAGGGATTTAGACATCTTGGCTGGTGCTTGCTCCAACTCTTCCCCTGTTTCCACATGGAAGAAGGAACCGTCACGTTTTTCAACCTTGTCAGTTGCCACAAGAGCTCCACGGTGATCACGGTAGCTTGTTCCCAAGATCATTCCTTGATTAAAGAGTTTTTGGAATGGCTCTTTAGTCGGTACAACACCAAGGTCATAGAGGAATTTGTGCCAGAAACGAGCGTAAAGCAAGTGAAGCACGGCGTGTTCTGCACCACCCACATAAATATCGACTGGCAACCATTGTTTAAGGAGATCCTCATCAGCCAATTTCTCTGTGTTGTGTGGATCGATATAGCGGAGGTAGTACCAGCTTGAACCTGCCCATTGTGGCATAGTATTAGTCTCACGACGACCTTTGACACCATCCTCACGAGTCACTTCAAGCCAGTCTGTTAAGTTAGCCAATGGGCTTTCACCAGTACCTGAAGGGCGGATGTCCTTGGTTACTGGCAAGACAAGTGGGAGTTCACTTTCTGGAACAGCTGTTGAAGTTCCATCTTCCCAATGAATAATTGGGATTGGTTCACCCCAGTAACGTTGACGGCTAAAGAGCCAGTCACGAAGACGGTAAGTGATCTTTTCTTGACCAAAGCCTTTTTCTTCCAACCAAGCCACGATTTTAGCAATCGCTTCTTCTTTGTTGAGACCGTTCAAGAAGTCAGAGTTGACGTGAAGGCCATCTTCTGTGTAAGCAGCCTCTTCAACGTTTCCACCTTCCAAGACTTCTACGATTGGAAGGTCAAACTGTTTTGCAAATTCCCAGTCACGCTCATCGTGGGCAGGTACAGCCATAACAGCACCTGTTCCGTAGCTAGCAAGAACATAGTCCGCAATCCAGATTGGGATTTCTTTACCATTGACAGGGTTGACGGCATAAGCACCAGTCCAAACCCCAGTTTTTTCCTTAGCAAGGTCTGTACGAGCCAAGTCTGATTTAAGGCTGGCTTGGTGTTTGTAGTCAGCTACAGCCTCAGCTTGTTCAGGTGTTGTGATGGCATCTACTAGTTCATGCTCAGGAGCCAAAACAGTGAAGGTCGCACCAAAAAGAGTATCTGGACGTGTCGTAAAGACAGTGAATTCCTTGTCTGTTCCTTTTACTTTGAAAGTTACGTTAGCACCAGTTGATTTACCAATCCAGTTGCGTTGCATGTCCTTGATAGACTCTGGCCAGTCAAGGTCATCCAAATCATTGAGCAAGCGCTCAGCATAGGCAGTGATTTTGAGCATCCATTGGCGCATTGGTTTACGGACAACTGGATAGCCACCACGCTCAGATGTTCCATCTGGAAGAACTTCTTCGTTGGCAATAGCTGTTCCCAATTCTTCAACCCAGTTTACTGGCACTTCAGCTTCATAAGCCAAACCTTTTTCGTAAAGCTTAGTGAAGATCCATTGCGTCCACTTGTAGTAGTTTGGATCTGTAGTATTGACTTCACGGTCCCAGTCGTAAGAGAATCCAAGCGCATTGATTTGGCGTTTGAAGTTGGCAATGTTTTCTGCTGTGAATTCCGCTGGGTCATTCCCTGTATCCATAGCGTATTGCTCTGCAGGCAAACCAAAGGCATCCCATCCCATTGGGTGAAGGACATTGTAACCTTGCGCACGTTTGAAACGGCTGAGGATATCAGTCGCTGTATAACCTTCTGGGTGTCCTACGTGAAGACCCGCTCCAGATGGATAAGGGAACATGTCAAGCGCATAAAACTTAGGTTTTGAGGCATCTGTTCCTGTCTTAAAAGTGTGATGGTCAGCCCAGTATTTTTGCCACTTAGGCTCGATTTCTTTATGATTGTAAAAACTCATGGTTTCTCTCCAATATTCGTAATGCTTCTATTATAGCATTTTTGAAGGATTTTTAAAGATGATAAGGGAACTTTAAGAGGCAAATTCACCTGAGTCTATTTTGCACCTTTTTTCTTCTTTTTAAGTTTTTTTGCGCTTTTGTGTAACAAAAAAGCAAAAAGATGCTATACTAGTATCAGAAAGTAGGTGACTCATGTATCAGGAACAACGATTAGAGAAAATATTAACACTTTTGGAGGAGCGCGGAAACCTATCTGTCAAGGAAATGGTTGACGCATTAGGTGTTTCCAAAGATACCGTCAGAAGAGATTTCGACTGCCTCAGCCAGAGGAATTTGGCTCAGCGTACCCATGGTGGCATTCTTCCAGTTAAAAATACCACTGTTCTTGGCTTCCAGGAACGTCAGAAAGGACTCACTGAAGACAAGAAAAAAATGGCAGACCTAGCGCTTAGCTTGGTCAAAGACCAATCTCTACTCTTCTTCGATGTCTCTACCCTGATGCTTGAAGTTTCACAAAAATTGACTAAGAGCGTCACTGTCTACTCCCACTCTTTGGACAACGCCTTGGTCCTAAGTGGCAAAGAAGGAATCGACTTTCATCTCTTGGGAGGAAGATTTTACAGCAAAAACCGCTTCTACTATTCGCTTCACGAAGCCCAGCTCTTGCAACATCTACAATTTGACTTAGCCTTCTTTGGAGCGGCTAGTCTCAGTCAAGGAGTGGTTAGCTATGAAGATGAAGAGGACGTTGCTGTCAAACAACTGGCCATGCAAGCTGCTAGAACCAAGATTCTTATTGCTGAATCTGATAAATATGAAAAACATTCCAAATATATCTTGGGCAAGATTGAAGACTTTGACTACTGGATTACAGATAAGAAACCTGACCCTGATTTGGTAGAGTCTCTTAAAGATAAAGTAACGATTTTATACGATGGAAAGGATAGCGACTATGAGTAATATTCGTTTGATTATCAGTGACATTGATGGCACTATTCTCACTAGTAACCACCAGGTGGACGAGCAGCTGATAGAGCTAATGCCAAAGCTTGAAAAAGCAAATATTCCCTTTGTTTTAGCTTCTGCCCGTTCGCCACTAGGGATGCAACCAATTGCTCATAAACTGGGACTTCATGACAATCCTATCGCCTGCTACAACGGTGCCTTAGTACTTGAGGGTGATCGTACTATCATACAGCACCCTGTGGATAAAGCTGAGATTCAAGAACTTCTTAGCTACTTATCCACAGATTATCCAAGTGTCTCTGTGAATATCTACTCTGGCAAGGACTGGATCACCAACGAACTAGACAAATGGTCTCAGTTGGAAGGAAGTATCACGGGTGAATCTCCTATCATTAAGGAACTACAAGACACGGTCTCAGACTCAGAACCACCTATCCACAAGCTATTGTTGATTGATGAGCCTGAAGTTATCCAGGACCTCCACCAAAAACTCCTAAGCATGGATTTTCCACAGACAGCCTTCTACTTATCCAAAGATAACTACTTAGAAGTCACTGCCAAACATGTTTCTAAAGAACACGCTCTCCTTGAAGTTGCCAAATATTATGACCTTCCTCTTGAAGAAGTCATGACTATCGGAGATAACTTCAACGATAGTCCTATGCTAGCTCTAGCTGGTCTAGGAATTGCTATGGGCAATGCACCTGAAGAGGTTAAGGAAACTGCAAACTTAGTAACGGCTTCAAATGATGAGCATGGAGTCGCTCAAGCTATTAGAGAACATGTCCTAAACTAAGCTAATATCTAATGGTGGGAACAGCCTTTAATTGCCAACTCGAATTTTAGAACAAAAGGAAAGGTGCCCTAGAGGTGCCTTTCCTTTTTCAACGAAAAAAGCCTTCCTCTCTCGAAGAAGACCCAAATTTTCTAAAGATAAAGAAGGAGACCTACAAGAATCCCAATGGCATAGCCTGCCAAAACATCACTAGGATAGTGAACACCACCTAGCACGCGCAAAAAAGCTAGAGCCATCGCCAGAAAAAGCATAGCCCCACCTAGCCAGGGGTTAAGCGTCAGTGCCAACATAGCAATGACAGTCGCTGAGAAAACATGCCGACTGGGAAAGGACTTACCCAAACTATCCTTCTTAATAAGGGGTTGAATAGCCCAGGTCTGGTATGGACGTGGTCGATTATAGAGGCTACGACCAAGAGAAAGAAGGAAAAAGCCTCCCCCCATAATAAGCACTGTCGTAGAGAGAACAAACCAACCATTCCTTAGCCAAACCCAAATAAGAAATATAGGAAAAAGCAGGTAAAAAGTCCTAGTTATAAGCTTGTTCAACCCTTCTAAAACCTTAGCGTAAGAACGCAAAGGAGCGCTAATCCTATCGTAAAATCGTTTGTAATTCATCATCATCCGTTAGAAAAAAGGGAGTGACACAGAACTAAATTTCAAAAATCTAGCTTCTAGCCTCTCCCCTCAAGTTTAATGAGATAGTCTTCCAAGGTTGAAGTCTCTTAGCCCAACCTCTTTTTGTCTATCTTAAAGTTCAGCGATTTGGTAAAGTTCAAGTTCAGCAGCTGTTTCTGAACCAAACATATTAATCATGATTTTAACCTTGTTGTTTTCAATTTCTACAACACGGCCTTCTTGACCCATAAAGGCACCATCGATGATTTGAACCACGTCACCAACCTTGATATTAGTATCAAAGACATCAACGGTTTGACCCATTGAAATCAAGATTTGACGGATTTCTTCTTCCAAAAGTGGTGTTGGTTTAGAACGGTTACCGTGAGAACCAACGAAACCAGTAACGTTTGGAGTGTTACGAACAACGAACCATGCTTCGTCTGTCATTACCATCTCAACAAGAACGTAACCAGGGAAGCGGTTTTCTTCTACTTCTTTAACTTTACCGTTTTTCTCAACATTAACCGTTTGAGTTGGAATTTCAACACGCAAGATATTTTCAAGCATATTATAAGTTTGGGCACGTTGCAAAAGGTTTTCTTTAACTTTGTTTTCGTATCCTGAATAGGTTTGAAGGACGAACCAGCCCTTGTCGAATGAATCTAGCATTTTAGGATTCCTTTCTTTTTTCTAAATGACATTTAAACACCTTTGGCTAGCTATCTTCTAGATGCGAGTGTTAAATGTCAGTGAATGTCTAAGGTTTAATTCAAAGCGTAATAAAAAAGCCTGGTGGCCCTTGTTCTCGCTTTTATCTGCATTTATTATAACAAAAAAGAGCAGGCATTCCCACTCTTTTTGTGTTTTCTTTAGAAAAAGTTAATCAGTGCTGACATAGCGCGACTCAACAATTCATCAAATGCATAGATGATGACAGTGAAGAACGCAGTATACTCAAGAACTGAAATAAAATCGTGCCAGCGTTGTTTACGGTCTGGCCAAGTCGTGTCTTTCAAGACTTTGAAAATACTTCCAGTTTGTCTCACGGTGTCTCCTATCTTGTTTCCTTATGCAAGGTGTATTTTTTACAATGTTTACAAAATTTGTTAACTTCTAGTCGTGTTGGTTTGGGAGTGCTACTCACATTAATTGAGTAGTTTCGGCTCCCGCATTCAGCACACGCTAGGCTTGCTTTTTTCTGTGCCATAACGCCTCCGTTCTTTTTATCTTACCACTTTTAAATGCAATTGACAAGCTATCTGAATAGACCTGAGAAGGAGTCTGTAATCTTATCCCAAAGGCTGCTTGCCTGATCTTTAACGTCATTCACAACGTCTGATGCCTTGTCTGTCCATGACTTGTTACTGCTATTGCGCGAGTCATTTGGATCTGCCGTATAATCTAGGGTTTGACCATCAGCTGCATAGGCATTTTCAACGGTAAACTCAGTACCTGGTGTATTTGGCAAAACATCCGCAGCGATGTAGCTGAAGATCGTCGAAGCTGTTCCCGAGCTAGCCCCTGTTAAGTAGTGACTCTCGTCAGTCTTATCAAAACCGATCCAGGTCGTCATAACCACATCAGGAGTATAACCAATCACCCACTGGTCACTAGTCAAATCCTTGTTAAATTCAGCCTGAACAGTCCCTGTCTTACCTGCCATCGTGTAACCTGTATAGTTGGCATTCACAGCAGAACCATTTGAGAAGGTACCAAGCATCATGCTGGTCATCTGGTTAGCTACCGACTGGCTAATAACACGTTTAGACTTCTTACTATGGGTAGCAATAATGTCACCACTGGCATTTTCAATTTTAGTGATGAAATAAGCCGTGTTCATCTCACCACCATTAGCAAAAGTCGCATAAGCCTGAGCCATTTGAAGAGGACTAGCTGTCACACCACCACCAAGTGAAATTCCCAGTTCTTCTGGAACATTGTCAAAGTTGAGACCGAATTTTTGACCATAACTAATCCCTTTTTGAATACCGATTTGATTAAATAGGTAAACTGCTGGGACATTGTAGGAGTTGGCCAAAGCTTGATACATGGGGATATCCTCTGTCTCAATATCACCATAGTTAGTTGGGGTATAGCCGTTGTAGTCGATTGGTTTATTCGGGAGGTCCTTATTGATGCTCCATCCTGAAGCCAAGGCCGGAGCATAGACTACCAAAGGTTTGATGGTTGATCCAGGACTACGTTTACCTTGGGTCGCATAGTTAAAGTTACGGAAGGTTGTATTACTGGTACCACCTACACGACCTACTAGACCACGGACCGCTCCAGTTGTTGGATCAAGTGCCACACTAGCTGACTGGGCTGTACTACCATCACTTTCTGATGTAGGGAAGAGATAGGTATTTTCGTAGGTTTGCTGCATGTTAGCTTGTGAGTTGGCATCCATCTCTGTGTAGATCTTGTAACCATTTTTAACGATTTCATCCTCACTCAAACCATAAGTTTTCGTAGCTTCTTCAATGACGGCATCAAAGTAAGACGGATACTTGTAGTCATCGCCAGTCCCTTGATAGGTATCATCCAGGCGACTAGCCATATCAACTCCTGCGGCACTGTCGGCATCGGCCTGACTCAACTTCTTGTCATCAACCATGTTGGCGAGGACAGTATTTCGACGGTTGGTCGCATTTTGGATATTATCGATTGGGTTGTAAATTTCAGGTCCCTTAAGCATACCAGCGAGGGTCGCTGCTTCATCAACGGTTAGATTGGCAGCACTTGTCCCGAAGTATTTTTGGCTGGCGTCTTCAACACCCCAAACCCCATTTCCGAAGTAGGCATTATTGAGGTACATAGTAAGGATTTCTTGCTTGCTGTATTTCTTGGTTAATTCCAAAGAGAGGAAGAATTCCTTGGCCTTACGAGTAACAGTCTGTTCTTGAGTCAAGAAGGCATTTTTAGCCAACTGTTGGGTAATGGTTGAACCACCACCAAAGCGCCCCATGGACACAATAGCCAGGAGGAATCGCTTGACGTTAACCCCGCTATTTTTATAGAAGGTACGGTCCTCAGTTGCTATGACAGCATTCTCCAAGCTATCACTAATAGCGTCTAGTTCCACATAGGTCCCTTTTTGCCCTGACAAAGAACCAGCTTGATTGCCTTCTTTGTCATAGATAACCGTAGTGGCTTTCAAGGCATCTTGAAGGTCTGAAACATTGGTCGTCTTGGCAATATAGAAAAGGTAGGAACCTACTGTCAGAACCAGCACAGCTAGCATGATAAAGAGAATTTTCCCAATATGATAGCGACGCCAGAAGCGGCGAATAGGATTTCTTGGCGAAAGCGTAAACTTGCTCAAGAACGCCTGAACCTTACCTAAGGGTTTGGTGGTATCAATAGGTTTCTTTTGCTTAGAACGTTGATAACGTGACGTCTCTTGACTTTCCTGAGACATATCCAAGTCTTCAACGGCTTGTTCAACCTCATCAGGTTTCTTAGCAAAGAGTCCCTTTATCTTATTTTGTAAATTCTTCGATTTTTCAGCAGGCTGGGAATCCTTGCCCTTTCCGCTGTTTTCTTCTTTAAAAAGTTTGTTTTTTAGATTATCAAAAAATGTCATGACCCTATTATACCAAGTTTTTACAGATTCTGTCCTCTTTTAAACGTTCATGATATAATGAAACCATGACTTTACACGTAGAAATTATCAATCCCTATCCTGCAACAACTATCAAAGACTTACTCGAAACTAAGCTCCTCATTCCTCGTAAGATTCGTCATTTCCTACGCACGAAAAAGCACGTCCTCATCAATGGAGAGACTATTAATTGGCAGAGTCCTGTTGAAAAAGGTGATAAGATTAGCCTGACCTTTGATACAGAGGACTACCCTGAAAAAATTATCCCTATGGGAAATGCCAGTTTAGTAGAACCTCTCTATGAGGATCAGCATCTCATCGTGGTCAATAAGCCTGAAGGAATGAAGACGCATGGTAATGAACCCACAGAAATTGCTCTACTTAACCATGTTTCGGCCTATTGTGGGCAAACCTGTTACGTCGTTCATCGACTAGACATGGAAACTAGTGGAGCTGTACTTTTCGCAAAAAATCCTTTTATTCTCCCTATTCTCAATCGACTCTTGGAAGATAAGAAGATTCAGCGTCAATACTGGGCATTAGCTGAAGGTAAATTCCAGACCAAGGAGACTGTGTACAATGACAAGATTGGACGCGACCGCCATGACCGTAGAAAACGAGTGGTTGATCCTAGAAAAGGGCAGGTTGCCTATACAACCATCACGCGCCTCAAAAACTTCAAAGGAGCCAGTCTGGTCAATTGTCAACTAAAAACCGGCCGGACCCACCAAATTCGTGTGCATCTGGCCCACCATGGGCATGCCATTCTGGGGGATCCTCTTTATAGCCACCGCCCCGCATCTCGACTTATGCTCCACGCTCACACCCTTAGTTTCACCCATCCCTTAACACTCGACAAAATCACTGTTAAGGCGAGCTCAGACAGTTTTGAACAAGGGTTAAGAAATCACAAATAATAGAAGTAGGCTCATTCTCAAGCATAGTGCGAAAGGATTATCCTAATGATCCTCTAGTTATGACACAGTGGAAGCTTGCAAATAAGTTGCTTTTATTGACTTCAAAAGACTTGACCACCTTGAATCTCCCTGGACATTATGTTAAGCTTTACATATCATATAAATTAGAGGAGTATTTAATTATGAATCCAGCAGATCAATGGTTAGCTATCAATGCCAAGTATTTTCCAGCAGAACAAGTTCAGTACATCCGTCAACGTCTTGAAGCACTTCCTGAGCAACAACTTTCAATGCTTTACTCAATCAGCTTCCAAGATCCAACAATGTTGTTGATTATTTCACTTCTAGGTGGGACTCTTGGAATTGACCGCTTTTTGTTAGGACAAATTGGTCTCGGTGTTGGTAAACTTTTGACGTGTGGTGGATGTGGTATCTGGTCAATTGTTGACTTATTCCTCATCATGGATGCTACTCGCCAATCAAACGCTCAAAAACTCTTTGCAGTTATTGGCTAATGAAAAACTATTTTACACGCTTGTGGGCCTACCACCAGCGTTTTTTTAGATTATATCTCTTAGTTTTAGTGGCAGTTTATGGAGTCTACCTTTTGCATCTTCCAACACCACTCAGTTTAATCCTAAGACCATTTGGCCTTAAAGCTTGGAGCACAGGCCTAACACGCGCTAGTGTTAGACTCTTACACCTAGATTGGCAAGGAGCCTGGGACTATAATCCACTGATATATCCTCTAGTGGTCTATATCCTAACCTATTTCTTTCTCTTTCCCATCTTTAGTGATAAGAAGATTATAAGGAAATAAAGTAAAGACTCCCATTGCGGTCCCCTTACACTATTGCTATAATTGTAAATTATCAACATTTTTTAATCAAGATATCTGGAGGTTATACACATGAAGCAACAAGATTGGATCGATTTTTTCCAAGCAGTTAATGGTCGTAATCCAAGTATTCAAGAAATGGCTGAAGCAGCTCAGAAAGGCGAGTTTGTCCGAGAAACTCCCAAACAAACTGTCGAAGTAACAGAAACTGTCTCACAAAAAGAGACTGTAGAAACTAAGCAAGATTCAGAAGTTGTTGAACCAGCAGAATCTGCACCATCAACAGAAGTGGTAGAAACTGCCGAAAAAAATGTTGACAGCTATGATGTTGCTGAAGAACCACTCACTAACTCTACAGCAGATGAAGAAGAGACTTTCCAAGCAACTAACCTAGCTCAAGAAAAGCAAGCAAAGACCTTCCAGGAACAAGTTAAACCTGTTGTAGAAACTGCCAGTCAGACTGTTAACCAATTTGCGAATCAAACTGGTGAAACTTTCCAACAAGCAAGCAAAAATCTAAACGAAACTTGGAAGAAACAAGACAAGAAAACCCAAACAAACCTCATCATGTTAGCCATCGCTGATATTCCATTTATCATCTGGGCCCTCGGAATATATTTAATTGGAGTTGCTAGCGATGAAGTTGGGGCAACGTTACCCTTAGCACTTTTCCTCCTAATTTTTTCTTTACCTTTTGTAGCACTTATTATCTTACCAGCCCTCCTAAACAAAACAGACGAGAAATGGCTAGTCTTTGTTTTATCCATCCTCCTAAACTGGACCTTCATCGGTTGGGTCATCCTTCTTGTTGTTTCTATCAATATGAATAAGGAAGCAGAGCGTATCAAACAGCAACAAATGATGATGCAAATGGCCGGGCAACAAGGAAGTTCTGATACATTTAACCCTTTTCAGTAATTAACAACAAATAATTGAAAAAAAGAAAACCCAGAAAAAGTTTCTCTACTTTTCCTAGGTTTTTTCTTTTGCTTTTTAAACTCTTAGTAACCCATCATTCCTGGATCCATAGCTGGTGCTGCTGGAGCCTCTGGTTCAGATTTGTTGGCAACGACTGCCTCGGTTGTCAAGATAAGACTTGCTACAGAAGCAGCATTTTGGAGGGCAGAACGTGTGACCTTAACAGGGTCGATAATTCCTGCTGCGACCATATCTACCCATTCACCGTTAGCAGCGTTAAAGCCTGTACCAACTGGGCTGTTCTTCAATTTATCGATGATAACTGAACCTTCATAACCAGCGTTATAAGCAATTTGGCGAACTGGCTCTTCCAAGGCACGGAGGACAATATTACGCCCTGTAGCGTCGTCACCTTCAAGATCAAGTTCAGCAACCTTAGCAATGACGTTAACAAGAGCTGTACCACCACCTGCTACGATACCTTCTTCAACAGCGGCACGAGTAGCGTTAAGGGCATCTTCGATACGAAGTTTCATTTCTTTAAGGGCTGTTTCAGTGGCCGCACCAACCTTAACAACTGCAACCCCACCTGACAATTTAGCCAAACGTTCTTGAAGTTTTTCACGGTCAAACTCAGATGTTGTTGTTTCCAATTGAGACTTGATGAGGTTAACACGGTTAGCAATCGCTTCTGCGCTCCCAGCACCTTCAACAATAACTGTGCTATCTTTATCCACAGTTACTTTCGAAGCTTGACCAAGTGCTGCCATAGTTGCGTCCTTAAGCTCAAGACCAAGATCCTCAGTAATGACAGTTGCTCCTGTCAATACGGCAATGTCTTCCAACATCGCTTTACGACGGTCACCAAAGCCAGGTGCCTTAACAGCAACAACATTGAAAGTTCCACGAATCTTGTTAAGAACAAGTGTCGGAAGAGCTTCACCATCCACGTCATCAGCAATGATCAAGAGTGGACGGCTTGTCTTAAGCACTTCTTCCAAGAGTGGAAGGACATCCTGAATATTTGAAATTTTCTTGTCAGTCACAAGGATAAATGGATTATCAAGGTCAGCGACCATTTTTTCATTATCAGTAACCATGTACTGAGAAAGATAACCACGGTCAAACTGCATACCTTCAACCACTTCGAGTTCTGTCTCCATACCACGTGACTCTTCAATAGTGATAACACCGTCATTACCCACACGTTCCATAGCTTCTGAAATGTATTCACCAACTTTTTCAGAACGTGATGAAACCGCTGCGACTTGGGCAATAGCTTCCTTATTAGCAACTGGTTGTGCAATGGCTTTAAGCTCTTCCACAGCTGTAGCTACAGCTGCTTCAATCCCACGACGGATACCGATTGGATTAGCACCAGCCGTTACATTTTTGAGACCTTCACGGACGATAGCCTGTGTCAAAACAGTGGCTGTAGTTGTTCCGTCACCAGCAATATCGTTCGTTTTTGAAGCCACTTCGCTGACAAGCTTAGCACCCATATTTTCAAAGTGATCTTCGAGTTCAATTTCTTTAGCAATTGTCACACCATCATTAGTGATAAGAGGTGAGCCAAAAGCTTTTTCCAAAACCACGTTACGACCTTTAGGACCAAGCGTTACCTTAACCGTATCAGCCAAAGTATCAACACCACGGACCATTGCTGCGCGTGCATCTGATGAAAATTTAATATCTTTTGCCATAGTTACTCCTTCTTTATCTTACTTTATATCTGATTAGCATAGACCTAAGCTAGGACTGCTAAAATATCTGCTTCATGGATAATTGAAACGGAATCATCTCCGTCTTTAACATTGATACCTGCACCATTTTCAACAAGAACTTTATCGCCTGCTGCAACACTAGGTGCAATCAATTCACCAGTAAGAGTACGGATTCCTTCGCCTACTGCCAAAACCTCAGCAGTTTTTGTAGCTTCATGACTGGCTCCTGCCAATACAAAGCCACTAGCTGTTTTTTCTTCTGTTTCTTCAAAACGGACAACGATACGATCACCCAATGGTTTCAATGCCATACCAATTACCTCCAAATGTTATTTGTTATTAGTAACGTGTAAAACGTTATTTTTAGCACTCATAAACCACGAGTGCTAATCCATATATTTATTTTAGCACTTGGTCAAAAATAGTCAAGAAAAAACTACCCAAAATCTGAACTTTGGATAGTTTCTTTTTTGTTTGTTAACCGAGCACCAAGGCATCGTCATTGAGGACTTGTCCACTATTTTTGTGGAAGAGGTCCATAAGTTCTGCAACTGTGAGGTTTTTCTTTTCCTTACCTCGCACATCGACGACGATTTTACCATGATAGAGCATGACCAGACGGTTCCCATATTCAATAGCATGTTCCATATTATGGGTAATCATAAGGGTTGTCAATTCTTGTTCTTCAACAATCTTACGTGTCAAATTCATGACCATATCACTTGTCTTAGGATCTAGTGCTGCTGTGTGTTCATCCAAAAGCAAGATTTTTGGACGAACCAAGGTTGCCATAGCAAGTGTCAAAGCTTGGCGTTGACCACCTGACAAGAAATTAGCATCGGTCTTCATACGATTCTCAAGACCAAGACCAAGATCTACCAAGGCTTCCTTGAAGACTTGACGCTCGCTTTCAGTGATAGACTTTTTAAAGAAGCTACGTTTCTTACCACGACGATAAGCAATCGCCATATTTTCTTCGATAGAAAGGTTTGTCGCTGTCCCCATTCGAGGATCTTGGAAAACACGACTAATGTCTTTAGAGCGCTCATCTACAGATGCTTTCTTAATAGATTGCCCCTCTAACAAGATATCCCCCTCATCAATGCTAAGAACACCAGCAATTGAATTCATCAAGGTTGATTTACCAGCACCATTTCCCCCAATAACAGAGATAAAATCTCCCTGCTCAATGTCGAGATCCAAACCACGAAGGACGTGATTTTCATTGACTGTGCCTTTTTCAAAGGTTTTGTGAATCTGTTGTAAACTAAGTAAAGCCATTACTTGTCACCTCCTGGAGTCAAGGATTTGTTAGGTCTGATTTTCAATTTTTGGCGTACTTCTGGCACATAAAGGATGATAGCAAGCAAGATGGCTGAAGCCAATTTCAACATTTGAGCATCAACGTTCATGGCAAGGATAATAACCAAGACCAAACGGTAGAGAACAGCTCCTACGACAATTGACCAGAGGCGTTTGCCAAGTGGTAGATACTTGACGATAACCTCAGCCAAGATGATTGCAGCCAAGCCATTTACGATTGTACCAGTACCCATATTCATATCCGCATAGCCATTGTTTTGAGCTAGGAGGGCACCTGATAGGGCAATCAAACCATTAGAAATCATGTAGCCAAGAATCTTCATGCGGTCAACCTTGATACCATTAGCTTCACCCATGGCAAGGTTATCACCTGTTGCACGAAGAGCAAGTCCAACCTGTGTATTAAGGAGAACAACCAACATAAGTACTACCAGACTAACAAAAATCAGTCCTAATAGAATCACACCATTCAGCTTAGATAGACCAAGATCCATCACCATAGTCACAAGCGTGTTATGTCCTGAAAGAGAGACATTGGCACTGCCAAGAACCAAAAGGTTAACTGAATAGAGCCCTGTTAAGGTAATAATCCCTGTTAAGAGTGCTGGTATCTTCATTTTGGTATGCATAAAGCCAGACACCGCTCCAGCAAGCATACCAGCAACAAAACCACCTAGAGTCGCAAAGATTGGGTTGATTCCACGGATAATCATGATAGTTGTCGTAGCAGCACCAAGTGGGAAGGCCCCCTCAGCTGTCAAATCAGCAAGGTCCAAAATACGGAAGGTAATGAAGACCCCAATAGCCATAATAGCCCAGAGGAGTCCCTGAGAAATGGCTGTTAGCACCACATTTGAAAATCCTTTTTTAGAAGACTTATTGACCTTAAGCTTAATGACACCCTTATCTTTTTTAGCAATTGGTTTGTCATCTTGTGTTGATGCTTTAGATTCCTCGTCACTAATGCTAGAAACATCAATACCAAGTTCTTTAGCCATGTCATGGTTAACCACAACATTTAGGGTTTTAGGATACTCGGCATCGACATCCTTGACCTTCTCACCTCGGAGAACACGGCCTGCCAACTTACCTGTTTGACGTCCAAGCGCTTCATAGTTAGTTCCATAAGTGAACAGGACACCTTTTTCTACACTACCAGCGTCACTACCAACAACTGGAACCTTAGTCTCTTTAGAAAGATCTACCAAGGTATTAATAGCACTAACAATGGTATTATCAGTTGGGATGAAAATCACTTCGGTTTGACTCATCAAGCTCTTGGCTGTGTCTTGGATATCATTGGTTGATGAAATTCCTTTGATAACCGTTTCAATACCAGCTTCCTTGAAGTATTTCTTGGCTTCTTCAACCTGAACTTCTGAGTTACGCTCACTGGTCGTGTACATAATCCCAACTTTTTTAGTGTTTGGAAGGACCTTTTTTAACAACTCGACTTGTTTGTTGATTGGTGACATGTCGCTTGTCCCTGTCACATTTCCTCCAACATTGTCCATAGACTTAACCAATTTAGCTGAAACTGGATCTGTAACAGCTGTAAAGAGAATTGGCTTGTCCTTTGTCAAACTACTCAAAGACTGGGCTGCTGGGGTTGCGATAGCCAACATGACATCATTATCTTCAATAAGCGACTGAGAAATCGTCTGCAAGTTAGACTGATCTCCTTGTGCATTCTGATAATCGATTTTGATGTTCTTACCGTCGACATAACCTTCCTCTTTGAGTTCTTCAATAAACCCTTTACGTGTCGCTGACAAGGAAGGATGTTCCACATATTGGAGCACACCGACGTGAACCAAATCTTTATTAGAAGCATTGGAACATGCTACCAAGAGGACAGCTGTAATGACAGCCATCATACTGACCAAGAATTTCTTCATCTTGTATACCTCTATTTTTTATTCTATCTATTTCCAATTTTCTGTCATCTTTTTTCCGAGACGATAGAGTCAAATGAAAATTAAAAATAGACCACGGTATGAAAAAAACCAGTTAGGACAGGCCCAACTGGTTTTATGCATCTTGACTAGCACAGGCTAGCTTATGTCACCGGTTAGACCTATTCATCTAATCGGCTAATCCATCACAAAATGCTTTAGCTTCATAGATACAAACTGACTGACGCTTGTATCCTGAAACACAAACGTCCTATCTAAAGAAACTAAAGTAATAAAAAGCTTTAAGATTTCCCAAATGGGTCGCTTTGTTAAGCATGTGATGCCTCCGTAGTTATGATAGTTTTAAGTTTACACTATTTAGACAATTCTGTCAAATTGGAATTTACTCTCTTTTCTCTCAATTTATCATTGTCACTGCAAAGTCAAAACCACCCGTGAGAACGGGTGGCTT
>NZ_KV810608.1:0-18118 GCF_001812855.1 Streptococcus sp. HMSC072D03 | reverse complement strand
TCTTAACACCCAAATTAATGCTTGTCAATAGGATTTTAGTAAAGCTATTAATCTTTTTTAGATTGAACCTTTTTGAATCCTTGATACAATACCCATCCAACGACTAGGCCGAGAGCGTTTTGGCAGAAATTAGGAATCACTTCTGCGATTGAAGCTCCTGTTCCATACATAAATACTGAAGCAAGTGCATAGCCACCCACCATCACAATTGTAGCAATCAGAAGACCTAGGATACGATAGTTACCCTTAAATCCAGCAAAATAACCTTGTGCACCATGGATTAACAAACTGATAAACATCCATTGCGGAGCAGATGATAGCAAATCTATCAAAAATGCAGATAGTCCTCCCACAATTGCCCCTTCTTTCTTGCCAAGATAGAAGGCTGTGAAGTAGATTCCTGCATCTACCAAAGTTAAAAGCCCTGTTGGAGTCGGAATTTTAGCTACGAATCCAAAGGTCACTGATAAAGCTGTTAAGATAGCTAATAATGTTAGCTCTTTTGTTTTCTTATTTTGCATATTGAACTACTCCAAATTCATTTGATTGTTTAATTGATTCATAAACAAATGCTTTAGCATTTGCCACAGCTTCAGTTTCTGAACATCCTTTAACTAATTCACTAGCTATACTTGAAGCAAATGTACATCCTGCACCTGTATTGTTTTTGTCTAGCACAGCTTCTTCAAACAATTTGTAATCTGTTCCATCATAAAAGACATCTATCGCTTTATTACCATCCAAGCGATTTCCACCTTTGACAACGACAGTCTTAGCACCTAATTCATTGAGATAGCTAGCCGCATGCTTCATATCATCAAGAGTCTTAACCTTTCTATCTATAAGCAGTTCGACTTCAGGTAAGTTCGGAGTGATAACCGTGGTATAAGGGAAAAATTTAACCAATTCATCACGTAGTTGAGAAACTTCAACGTCATGAGTCTCCTTACATACTAAAACAGGATCCAAGACAATTGGAATATCAGAATGTTTTTTTACAAAATCCAACGTTAATTCCGCGATTTCAACGTTAGGCAACAAACCAATTTTAATTGCTGAGAATGGGATATCTTTTAGTGAGTCAAGTTGTTGTTTAAAAACATTAGTATCAACCGGAATAACCTCAAAACCATTCTCAGTCATAGCTGTCAGACAGGTAAGAGCCACAAATCCATGTTGTTTATTAGTGGTAAACGTCGCTAAGTCTGCATGAAGTCCGCCACCACTAAAAATATCATTCCCCGAAATCGCTAAAATCAATTCATCACTCATATCTTATCTCCTTCAAATATAATCCATTTCCTGCTGCTGTTGGTCCTGCGAGATTACGATCACGACTTTCCAACACTGTCTTAACTTGCGAAACAGGCATGCGACCATTGCCAATCTTCAACAAGGTGCCGACCATATTTCTAACTTGCTTATAGAGAAAACCATTCCCAGAAAAAGTAAAGATATAAAATCCAGTTTTCTCATCGATAGATACACTAGCTTGTGTAATTGTGCGTACTTTATTTTCTACAGAAGTTCCTGAAGCTGTGAAGCCTGTAAAATCATGTGTGCCGACCAAATCCTTAGCAGCCTCCTGCATAGGTGCTAAACTTAGAGGGTAGGGATAGTGGGTCGCATAATTACGCATCATAGGGTTCTTAGGTCGCCCTGCATCTACTAAGAACTCATAAGTTTTACTGTGTTTATTGTATCGTGCATGAAATTCTTCTGATACGAGTTCGATACTAACAACATCAATATCATCTGGACATTGCGTATCCAAACCAAAACGTAACTTCTCTGGATCCCGCTCCTGGGGCAAATCGAAGTGTATAACTTGTCCATAGGCATGAACACCTGCATCTGTACGACCCGCTCCATGAACGGTGACAGGTGTTCCGCTATTTAACCGTAAGAGAGTCTTTTCAAGTTCTTCTTGAATAGAACGTGCATTTGGTTGTCTTTGAAAACCTGAGAAAAGTGTACCATCATAGGAAATTGTCGCTTTGTATCTAACCATAAAATTATCATATCAGATTTTTTCAAGGATAAAAAGTAGGTCGATTGTCAACTGCCCCCATACAGCTTTGACATAAAGAAAAAGACGCTTTCAGCGTCCTTCCTTTATAAATCTTCTAAGGCATCCTTTACTTTATTGAAGAAACCTTTTTTCTGTGGTGCGATTTTTTCATCTCCACTTGCCTTGGCGAATGCAAGGAGAGCTTCTTTTTGAGCATCGTTTAGCTTCGTAGGAGTTACAATCTTAACTGTAACGTGTTGGTCTCCTTGTGAACCTCCACGAAGACGTGGAGCACCCTTTCCTTTTAGACGGAAAGTTTTGCCTGTTTGAGTTCCTGCTGGAATAGTCATCTCAACGTTTCCGTGAACTGTTGGTACTTCGACAGTATCACCAAGAGCGGCTTGGACAAAAGAAATGTTAAGTGTATAGTAAATTGTTGATCCATCACGAGTAAACTTATCGCTTGGATTAACATTGATGATTACAAAGAGGTCTCCATAAGGACCACCATTGAAACCAGCTTCACCTTGACCTGCAAGACGGATTTGTTGACCTGTTTCAACACCTGCTGGAATCTTGACAGATACTTTGTGGCTTTGTTTTTCATGTCCTGTTCCGTGACAAGTTTGACATGGCTCTTTAATTTCTTGACCTGTTCCATGACAGACATCACAGGTTACTTGACGACGCATCATACCAAGTGGCGTTTGCGTATCGACATTGATAACCCCTTGACCATGACAGCGACCACAAGTTACAGGGCTAGTTCCAGGTTTTGCACCAGATCCTGAACATGTCTTACATGTTGCTTCACGATTGTAGTGAACTTCTTTTTCGGCACCAAAAATCGCCTCTTCGAAGCTTAGGTTGACACGGTACTGAAGATCATCACCTTGACGTGGAGCATTCGGGTTACGAGTAGCACCACCACCAAAGAAGCTAGAGAAGATATCCTCAAAGCCACCAAAGCCTGCACCACCATCGAAGCCACCAAAGCCTCCTTGACCACCAAAACCATTCGCACCATCTGGTCCGTATTGGTCATAGGCTGCACGTTTTTGGTCATCACTTAAAGTTTCGTAGGCCTCTTGGACCTCTTTATATTTTTCTTCCGCACCTGGTTCTTTATTAATGTCTGGGTGGTATTTCTTAGACATCTTACGATAGGCACGTTTAATTTCATCTTGAGAGGCATCCTTAGATACCCCAAGACGATCGTAATATTCGGTATTGTTCATAATTTTAGATACAAAGGGCATCTAATGGAGAAAGCCAAAGTAATAGTTTTGAAGATGAACACCTAGTCCCTTGAAACCAACTATCTTTTTGGCTTAATCCATAGCCCGTGTTCAACGACGAACACTCTTTGTTCCTTTCTATTTTATATTTGTTACGATACGAAGTAAAACTATATCTTATATTCACTTCACTTATTTTAGCGAAAAACAGAGGCTGGTTTGCAACCTCTGGATTTCTTTTTATCATTTACTAGCTAAGCTCAACACCTTACCGAACTGAGCACGCCCTAACCTCTTGGTGAAAAAGAGAAATCTTCCTATTTTCACTGTGAAGTTTTAACGGACTTTGCATCTTATTTTTCAGTAAACTCTCCGTCTACGACGTCGTCGCCTGAGTTATCTGCTGTTTGTGCACCTTCTGCTCCTGCTTGAGCTTGTTGTGCTGCTGCAGCTTGTTCGTAAAGTTTAACTGCAAGAGCTTGAGCTTTTTCGTTAAGAGCTTCCAATTTAGCCTTCATGTCATCAAGATTGCCTGATTCTTGAGCTTTCTTAAGGTCATCAAGAGCTGATTGAGCAGCATCACGTTCTGTGTCGAAGCCTTTACCTTCTGTTTCTTTGATTGTTTTTTCAGTCGCAAAGATAGCTTGGTCAACTTCGTTACGAAGATCTACTTCTTCTTTACGTTTTGCATCTGCTTCAGCATTTGCTTCAGCATCTTTCATCATCTTTTCAATTTCTTCGTCTGTCAAACCAGAGTTAGATTGGATAACAATTGTTTGTTCTTTTTGAGTTCCAAGGTCTTTAGCTTTAACAGATACGATACCGTTCTTATCAATATCGAAAGTAACTTCGATTTGTGGGATACCACGAGGTGCAGCTGGGATATCAGTCAATTGGAAACGTCCAAGAGTCTTGTTATCCGCTGCCATTGGGCGTTCCCCTTGAAGAACGTGGATATCAACGGCTGGTTGGTTGTCTGCTGCAGTTGAGAAGACTTGTGATTTAGATGTTGGAATAGTAGTGTTGCGGTCAATAAGTTTTGTGAACACTCCACCCATTGTTTCGATACCAAGTGACAATGGCGTTACGTCAAGAAGGACAACGTCTTTGACATCACCAGTAATAACACCACCTTGGATAGCAGCACCCATGGCAACTACTTCATCAGGGTTAACTGATTTGTTTGGTTCTTTACCAGTTTCAGCTTTAACAGCTTCTACAACGGCAGGGATACGAGTTGAACCACCGACAAGGATAACTTCGTCAATATCTGACAAGCTCAAACCTGCATCTGAAAGGGCTTGACGAACTGGAGTTTTCGTACGTTCCACAAGGTCACGAGTCAAATCATCGAATTTCGCACGAGTCAATGTCATTTCCAAGTGAAGAGGTCCAGCCTCACCAGCAGTGATGAATGGCAAGCTGATTTGTGTCGAAGTAACACCAGAAAGGTCTTTCTTAGCTTTTTCAGCTGCATCTTTCAAGCGTTGAAGAGCCATCTTGTCTGTTGACAAGTCGATTCCATTTTCTTTCTTGAATTCTTCAACCATGTGGTCGATGATTTTTTGGTCAAAGTCATCACCACCGAGTTTGTTATCCCCTGCAGTTGCCAACACGTCAAAGACACCGTCACCAAGTTCAAGGATAGATACATCGAATGTACCACCACCAAGGTCGAATACCAAGATTTTTTCTTCTTTATCAGTCTTATCCAAACCGTAAGCAAGGGCTGCTGCTGTTGGTTCGTTGACGATACGTTCTACTTCAAGACCAGCGATTTTACCAGCGTCTTTTGTTGCTTGACGTTGTGCATCATTGAAGTAAGCAGGAACTGTGATAACTGCTTTAGTTACTTTTTCACCAAGGTAATCTTCAGCATAACCTTTCAAGTATTGAAGAATCATAGCTGAAATCTCTTGTGGTGTGTATTCTTTACCGTTTGCAGAAACTTTTTCAGAAGTACCCATCTTAGATTTGATAGAGATGATTGTATCTGGGTTTGTTACTGCTTGACGTTTTGCAGCGTCACCAACGATGATTTCACCGTTTTTGAATGACACAACAGATGGAGTTGTGCGGTTACCTTCTGGGTTTGCGATAATTTTTGATTCAGTTCCTTCAAGAACTGCTACTGCTGAGTTTGTTGTACCTAAGTCAATACCAATGATTTTAGACATATGTTTTCCCCTTTTTACTTTAATTTCTATTTTGCTTTTTTTATCTTTCATTCATAGTTTTCTGTCATTTCGGACAAGTTTTCAATTAATTATATACAACTACCATAGCTGGACGTAAGACGCGTTCGTGGAGTTTATACCCTTTTTGGAAAACTTGTGCAATCGTGTCTGCTGGATGTTCATCATCTGCAGGCATTGTTTGAATTGCCATGTGGAAGTTATGATCGAAATCACCATCAGCTGGAATTTCTTCAATTCCTTCCTCTTTAAGAGCATGCACTAAACTTTCTTGCACCATTTCCAAACCTTTTTTGACATCATCAGTCAAGCCCTCAACGGCAAGAGCACGTTCAAGGTTATCAAGTGATGGCAAAATCGCTTTTGCCAAATCTTGGCTACGATACTTTTGCAATTGTTGACGTTCTTCATTTGCACGTCGCTGAATGTTTTGCATTTCTGCATGGGCACGAAGGTATTTGTTTTCAAATTCTTCGGCACGCGCTTGGGCTTCTTCAAGTTCAGAAGGTTCGCTTACTTCCTCTACAACTTCTTCAGTTGTCTCCGTAGCTTCCTCTTCTTTCACTTCTTCTTTTTTAATATCTTCAGTCAAGGCATACACCTCTTTCTATACTTTTTAAATGTTACATCTTAGCTAACTTCATAATGGTTACTATTGAGGTAACGGTAATAATCCGTCAACTTCATAACCAAAACTCTACTAATAACATTGACCAAACTAACCATGCGACGATAATCCATTTCAACTGGACCAATCACATGCATGAGTGCCATCCCACGATAAGGAATCAGGAATTTATGACTCATAACTGTGACATTTTCAAGCGCTTCTTCAGTTGATTCTGCAACCGAAATCTTGGTCACTTCATCATCGGAGATAGCTGATCGAAGCTCAAGTGCCACATGTTGTGGATTGTCCAAAAATTGATAGGTTTTTAAATCGGCATAAGTCAGTGATGCAACCTTACCTTCGATGAAAATCAATTCCTTAAAAAGTTGTGAAAAGATATAATCAAACAAATCTAGAACATTATCTGTTATTTTGAAATACTTTTGCACAATCTGAGGAATCTCAGTTCTCAATCGGTAATGGATATCTAAGACAGTGTTTCCCAAAAAACGTTCTTGAACAAGCTTATGAAGAATTTCCAAATCACTAGACAAGAAATTTTTTGGAATAGCAAATTGAACTGTCACAGGCTTAGATTCATCTAGAGTAAGAACCGCTAAAGCGTCGTGATTGGACAGATGAACAATGTCAAATCCAGTCAGACGTTGTCGTGTCGGTTCCACATCTTGAATCACTGCTGTACATCCTGTCATTTCTGCCAGCAGCTTCGCCGCCGCATCCAAGATATCTTCAAGTTTAAAGGCTTCAAAATCAAAGGCCTTAACCACTTGATAAACATCTTGTTCATCAATCGTATCAAGATTCAAAGAATTAGCGACGAAATACTGGAAACCTGCTCGGCTTGGCATACGCCCACTAGAAGTATGAGCTTTTTCAAGATAGCCCATCTTTTCAAGCTTGGCCATGTCATTACGAATGGTCGCTGAACTCGAATCAATTGATTCTTGTAATGCTTTCGAACCAACCGGTTCATGTGTACGAGTGAACATCTCAACTATCAAATTCAAAATAGTGTTTTGCCTTTGCGTAATCACGATGTCACCTCATTTCTATTTATTAGCACTCTAATGCATCGACTGCTAACTTATGATTCTATTATACACCTAAACTTGAACATGTCAACCCAAAAAACCAAAAAAATTAGCACTCTTTTTGTAAGAGTGCTAAAAATACATCTTAAGACCTAGAAAAGTTAAAAAAGAGCACCTCAGAAGCACTCTAATCTTATCAATCATATTTTGACAAATGATAGGTCTCAATAATAGATATGAGGTGTTTGGCATAATCTGGATCACTGCTAAAACCCGCAGCTTGTAGTTTTTCTGCCGCAACTTTATAACTAGTCGTTCCTGCCACCTCTTTATAGGTCGACTCGCCCCACGTTCCTTGGCGAAGTTCTTCTAAATAAGTCATCATAGAACTTGACCAATCCTTAAAAACTGCAAAATCCACCTTTTGGTATTGCCATTTCCCTTTACTGTAGATACTATCCTTTAAACGAATACGTTCTTGACCTGGCTGAGCAGGGAGACTGTAGATGTTATGATATTTAACAGATAAAAGACTGCTACCATAATTTGACTCATATGCAGCTTGACTAAGGAGAATAGACGCAGGTACACCATAGTTTTTAGACATCTTTTGAGCTGTTGGAGCTAAGGTCTCAATAAATTCTTGCTGTGTGTAAGCAACCTTTACCGCACGAGCATTATCAGCTGTAGAGGCATGAAGAATCAAAGGTAAGAGAATACCTAAAGCAAAAACAACAACTAAGGTAATGAAGGCTTTTAGTTTAAAACGTCGTCTCACTTAGATTTCTCCTTTAATAATGCCAAATATTCCTCCAAAGTAAGATTATGTTCAGTCATATACTCTGCTGACTCTTTACCAACATAGCGGAAATGCCAATCCTCGTAGCCTACACCCGTTGACGATGTTTTACCATCTGGAAAACGAAGAACAAAGCCATATTTCGGCGCCAACTCTTTGACTTTAGCTACTGTATCTGGATCTGCTTCATTTAAGCTATCTACAGTACTCATATCAATCGCAAGACCTGTTTGGTGTTCACTCGCTCCTGGTGGTTGTGAATAGGTTTGAACCTTTTTCTCCGCCTGAGACTCCGTCAAACTTGGGTCAGCAGCCATTTCCTGTTGAACATAACTGTTATAAAGTTCTGTCTGATAAGCAACACTACGATAACCTGATATCAAGTGATAACTTGGATCAATTTCTTGAGCAGCTGCTAAAAACTCCTTAACGTTCTTAGCAATTCTTGCATCTACAGAAACACCATCGACATCAGCAATCTCAGGGTTAAGTTCTTTAGACTTATTATCTCGATTTACCAAAAGCAATTGCCAGTCTTTAGGCGATACATCAGGTAGTCCCTTTGCATCCTTGCTTTGAGTCGCATCGGTAGCTTGCTTACTACTTTTTGTTACTGACGATCCATTGGTTTGTTGGACTGTACGACTGACACCAAATACTGAATAAAGTCCTGCTGCAATCAAAAGCATCGCAATCAAGACACTACTGATAACCAAAAACCAGTTGGTTTGCTTTTTCGCCTGACGGCGACTTGGATAGTTATTTTTTACCATTTTCTTTTTCTATTATCTCTCGCCCAACCTGACGATAAGTCATATCGCCAAGTGCTTCTAATGTAAATTTACCATTTTCATAAGCAACAACAGTAACCGAACCGTTGTCCAATGAAGGATGCTCGACAGAAGGATCAATTAACCAAGCAAAGGTTGCAATGGTCATGCCGTGACTAACGACGATAGCATTACCGCCACCAGACCTCTCAAGATTTTCTGCAATAGCTGTGAACCCCTCTAAAATACGTTTTCTGAGCACTTCCCAAGGCTCTGCCCAACCAGCCGTATCCACATCAAGGATACCTTGTGCAAGCTCAGGATAAGTTACCTCATGCAAATCCTTACCTTGAAAAACATCTGTTCTCGGTAGCACACCGTAGAAAAGTTCACCGTCATAGCCACCATCTAAACTACCAAAACACCACTCACGAATACGTTTGTCACGTTTATAAGGAATAGTTTCTAAACCCGTCTCACGTAAAATGATATCCATAGTTTGAATCGTTCGACCTGAATCACTAGAATATGCGGCCTTGAAAGGGACACCTGCTGCTTTCAGACCTACTCCCAATTCACGAATACCTTCTTCACCGAACGGGGTCAAAGGGCTATCAGACCAACCTTGTGCACGACCAATGGTGTTAAACATCGTTTTGCCGTGTCTCGCAATATACAACTTAACCTTACTCATAGCACCCCTTCTTTCCGTCATTTTTGAATTCATTATAGCACAAATCCCCTCGACTATCTAGCCAACGAGACCATCAGAAAATGCCTTACCAATTGGCAAAGCATTATCATACACTTAGTTTTTAAAGCTGTGAACAGGAGCTGGGATTTGACCACCACGCGCAATGAAATCAGCCGATGAAGCCTTGTTTACTTTCATTACTGGTGCATAACCAAGAAGACCACCAAGTTCCAACATGTCACCTTCCTTACCATAAGGAATGATACGAACAGCTGTTGTTTTCTGGTTAATGACACCGATAGCCGCTTCATCAGCAATCATGGCCGCGATTGTTGTATCTGGCGTATCAGCAGGAATAGCAATCATGTCTAGACCAACAGAACAGATAGCTGTCATAGCTTCCAATTTTTCAAGGTTGATATGACCAGATTGAACCGCAGCAATCATACCTTCATCTTCAGAAACTGGAATAAAGGCACCTGACAAACCACCAACTTGGTTACATGCCATGATACCGCCTTTTTTAACTTGGTCGTTAAGAAGGGCTAGAGCTGCAGTAGTACCATGCGTACCAACAACTTCAAGACCCATCGCTTCAAGTACACGGGCTACTGAATCACCAACTGCTGGTGTTGGCGCAAGAGACAAATCTACAATACCAAACTCGACACCAAGACGTTCGCTGGCCATTTGACCAACTAACTGACCAACACGTGTGATTTTGAAGGCGGTCTTCTTAACTGTTTCAGCTAGAACATCGAAACTTTCACCTGGAACTTTCTCAACTGCACGTTGCACAACACCAGGACCTGAAACCCCAACATTGATTACAACATCAGCCTCACCAACACCGTGGAAGGCACCTGCCATAAATGGATTATCTTCAACCGCATTAGCAAAGACCACCAATTTACCTGGGCCCATTGGATCTGCCTCAGAAGCCTCTTTGATGATACGTCCCATGTCACGTACTGCTGTCATGTTAATACCAGTCTTTGTTGAACCAATGTTGACAGATGAGCAGACAAAATCAGTCTCTGCAAGCGCACGTGGAATAGAATTAATAAGAATCTCATCACCTTTTTGATAGCCCTTTTGAACGAGTGCAGAGAAACCACCAATAAAGTTAACGCCGATTTCCTTAGCTGCTCGGTCTAATGCCTTCGCAAAAGGTACATAGTCTGTTGCATCTGTTGCCGCACCGATGATTGAGATCGGAGTAACAGACACACGTTTATTAACAATCGGAATACCAAGTTCAGCTGCAATTTCGTCACCAACAGCTACCAAATTTTTAGCCTTAGATACAATCTTGTTATAGACTTTTTCCGCCGCCTTATCGATATCTGAATCGATACAGTCTAGGAGTGAAATCCCCATGGTAATGGTACGAACATCAAAGTTCTGCTCCTCAATCATGGCAATGGTTTCTGTGACCTGTTTAATATCCATTTTAAGCTACTCCTATCTTACAAGTTGTGCATAGCATCAAAAATTGCTGAGCTTTGGATGTTGATTTTAACATTCAATGACTCACCAAAGGCTTCCAATTCCGCACGTAGGTGTGTAAAATCTTGTTTGTCTTCCGATGATACAACCGCCATCATGGTAAAGAATTCATCAAGAACTGTTTGAGAGATATCATCAATATTCAAGCCAAGTTCTGCCACCTTAGTCGCAACACCCGCAACAATACCTGCTTTGTCCTTACCTACAACTGTAATAATCGCTTTCATGAGAAGCCTCCATCATTTTATTTTGTATAATTTTAGCATATTTTGATTAAAAATGCTATTTTTTATGAAATTTGCATCTTTTTTCTTGAAAAAGACGAATGTTTCCGAGAATTTTAACTAATATCGTTTATGAAAACATCCTCTCTTTGACCCAACTACTTGTGGATAAACTTGTTCACAACCTAAATAATTTCCTTCTTTTAAAACCTTGAAAAATCAAGATTCAACACTACCCACAGACTTATCCACAGGTGTGGATAAGTCTGTGGGTAACTTGTCGATAAACAAAAAATATCGCCAAATTCAGGCGATATCTTAGCTTTATTTCCATTTTAAATTAACATGGGCATTCATTTCTTTATATGCAGTATCTATACGCTCTTTGGTTTCTTCATCAAGTTTATTTCTATATTTACCACCCTTAATGAAATCCTCTAAAATATAAGTTTGGTAAGTATACAAAGGATATCCCTCTGGTGAAGTTGTTCCTTTAGGCGTACGGTTAACCCAAGTCGGATGTGCTTGAGCAGTCTTAATCGTGGTTTGACCATTCTTTTTCTCAAGGGTGACATCCATTAAGACACCCCTCTCTGTCCACTCTGCACTATCCACACCATCCATAGTCTCTATGCGCTGGTTTGAGATAAAATTCCCCATTGAGTAAATAATAAGTTTTTGCTGTCCATCCTTTTTAACCACCTCAGAAGGTTCTACCACATGAGGATGACCTCCAAAGATAATATCAGCACCCCAATCAATCATCTTATGATAGAGTTTAACCTGTTCATCTGTCGGTTCCAAACGATATTCAACACCCATCTGAGGCATGATAACCGTGATATCCGCTTCTTTTTCGGCACGCTGAATCTCGGATTTCATACGTTTTTCATCCAAATTCGATAAGTGGTCTGCAACCTCTTTATCCGTCAAGTTCGACTCTAGGCCATTGTAACCATAAGCATAGGAAAGTATTGCAACTTTGATACCATTAACATTCTTGATGAGCAGTGGCGCCTTGTCTCGCACCGGCTTTTCGTAAACACCAATAGGATCAATTCCCACTTTTTTTAAAGCATCAGCCGTTGTAAAAGCTCCCTCTAAACCAGAATCCAAGATATGATTATGGGCCAAATCCATAACATCATAACCAGCATCCTTAATAGCTGCTGTCACTGATTGAGGAGCATTAAACAGAGGATAGCCTGACAAAGGATAATCAGGATTAATCGTTCCCTCGAAATCACCCAAAACCAAATCAGCCTGCTTTAACCACGGCTTCACATAAGTAAAATTCTCCGTGAAATCATAGCTACCATCTGACTGAAGGGCACTCATATAGAGACCGTCATGATAGAGCAAGTCCCCATTAGCCATGATACGTGCTGTCTGTACCTGGTTTGAGGCATTCTTTTGCTGTTCATTCTTACTATGAACAATTAAAATCTCAAGAAAAAGCAAACCTAAGACGAGAGCAATCAACCCCATCAAAATCTTATTAGTCATCGCATTGTCACGCTTTTTAGCTTGGCTCTGTTTCATAACACTCTCCTTTTTCATACTACTAGTGTACCAAAAAAACTGATCCATTAATGATAAAAAAGATTAACAAACAGTTACATCTCACCCTTATAACAACTTTAAAAATACAGTAGCTCTGTTCAAATAAAATAAAAACCCTACTTCACGAGAAGTAGAGTTCTGTTAATGATTATCGTGTTGGTGTGTATTCCAAATCTTTTCCATGTTTAGCTACAAAGTCAGACATCTCAGAGTCTGGAATTTGACGCAAGTAGAGATTGGCACGAATCGTTGGATCTTCCTCACGACAAGTCGAAAGAACGAGGTATTTATCTGAAGCACTAACCTTCAAATCCTTGTTTTTAACATCAGCCGTATCATAGATAATATCTAATTGTTCCTTAAAATCCTTATCATCTTTGAATGATGTACGGTAGAAAGCTGTATCCTCAGGAACAATAACCATCGCAAAAGCTTCATAATAATACTTTCTTTGAGGGGTTTCTACAACAACATACTTGTGTTTGTCAAAAAACGACTGATCACTGTAGTAGTTAACATCATTAAACATACGATGGTCTTCTACCTGACTTCCTCTAGCGTGACCAAAAAGCCAAGTCAAACGGTCACTAAAATCTTTCTTATTGTCTGTATCCATGAATACAGTACCAAACAGAGGCTTATTACCTCCTTCGAAAGTTTTATCTAGATATGTAGAATTATCTTTAGTTTGTACAACAGGCTCATCTAATTGAGTGCCTGGTGCATAGATATAAGCAATCGTATCTGAATTAGTTGCAGAAAGACCATCAAACTTCGACTTGAGATACTTCTTTTCATCATCGGTAGGTTTATAGTTACTGACTTGAGTAACCTTATTCCCAAGTGAATGAGCATTGTTTCCTGTAAAAAGTTTGACTCCACCAATAATCACTAATCCTAATACAAGAATGGATGCCAAAATACTTAAGGATTTTTTATTTAAGATCTTCGTGCTACTATTGCGTTTACTCATAAATCTCTACTCTCTCTTCATTTTATTATTAATAATAAAATATCACTGAAGCCTAACTTCAGTGATATTCTTGGTAATAACTAGTAATCACTAATTATTTTACTGCCGCAGTATTTGGAAGAGCTTTTGCTTCTGCTTTAGAACCTGATTTGTTTTCTTTAACTGCTTTAGATTTTTCTTCTGCTTTTTTAGCTTTTTCTGCTGAAGTTTGAGCTTTTTTCACATCTTCTTGTGATGGAGCAGTTTTATCTTCTGCTTGAGCTCCATGTTCCGCTTCATAACGAGCGTTCTTTTGTTCTGGAGTTTCATTCAAAATGTAGTAATTACCTTCTTTTTTAGAAGCAGTATTCCATTTCTTTTGAAGTTCTTCAGTGTAACGGTTACGAACGTTGTTACGAGCAGTATTCAAAGCTGATTCATAAGCTTCTTTCTTTTCAGTGTAAAGGTGTGATCCGCCTTCAACCGCATCAAATTCAGATTTAGCTGCAACTACTGCTGGATCTTGAGCTGCTTCAGCATCGATATCTTCTTGATGCCCTGCCAAGTATTCATTTACTTTACGAGCATTTTCAAATTCTGTTTGAGCGTTGTAGGCATCATTCACACCACCACCTGTTGTTGGTTGGTCATATGCTCCTGGAGTGTTAGCTCCACCATTGATATCCGCAACTGCTGGCGCTGCAGCCGCAAAAAGCGCAAGAACTGCTGCTGAAGTAAGCAATACTTTTTTCATAATTAATTCTCCTCTATAAACAACTTATTTTTTTATCAGGTATTCCCGATACCCATTGATTATAACACTATTTAGAGATATGTCAACATTTTTTAAAAAATTTTTTTGAATTTTAATATATCCTACAATTCGCACAAATAATGGGTTTTTAGAACATACTAACCAATAGTTATGATTAACTATTTTTAATTTTAGTGTTATTTTGAGCATTTTGTTATGGCTTACCTTAAGTTAAAATACAAAAGAACATCCATATATAAAAGCATAATTTGTAAAATATACATTCTTTATTATGATAACTTTTATTTCAAAACCTCAAATAATCTTTGTTGAAGATAAAAAACTCTTGATTTCAATAAATTTGAAGTGCAGAACAATATCATCCTCCAAATGAATGTATTCATTCACTTTTATCATTTTTGTATGATAACTACATAATATGCAAGACCTCACAATTGAATAGATTAGAGAAATATTAGCATTTTTGAGAGTATTTCCACCTAAAAAGTTCTATTATTGGTTAAAATTCTTGAAAAATAAACTATTATCTTATTTTTTTGAAAGCGTTTCAACTAAAATGTTATTACGAAAAACTCCTTTGAAAATACTCCCTTTTACCACTACCTCGCCATAGAATAACAAGTTTCCAAAAACTGATACACAAATCAATTCGATTGTTTTACTTCTCTTATTTCAGACGAAATAGTTCTTCCACTTGTTTATTAAAGACTTGCGCTATTTTTAAAGCCATTTCCAACGAAGGGTTGTAGCGGTTATTTTCCAAGTGAACAATCGTTTCTCTCCGTATTCCTACTTGATCTGCTAAATCTTGTTGAGTCATACCATAAGCTTCCCTTACTTCTTTCAAGTTAGTCTTTATTTTACTTTCTTTCGCCATATTTCATCCCCTTTTTTCAGTGATAAAGTAAGTAATGGCAAATAATAAGAGTAAAAAAGCCACCAAAATATAAAGGAATCCAGCATTCAAAACGAAAACTTTACAGACAGCTATCAAGGTTGCCATTCCCAATAATATAAAGATTGCTATTGTAAACAAAATGGAAGAGGACTTTGCAATATTTCTATAAAATCGTTCATCGGGTTCTTCATTAATTCTCTTGAATAAGAAGTAAAACATTAATAACAATTGAACACTTAATCCAATTCCTAACATTATATTCTTAATCAAAGAACCAGGAGTTAGAAGCCAAACTCCAATAGTATAGATTGAGGACGAGAGAAATACAAGCACTGTATATAATTTTGCAGTAATCCCAAACATTTTTTTCTCTTTCTTTTGATAGGTTGATTTTGAGAGGACCGATAGCATCGTACAAACCAAATACGAAGGAAGCCAAGCCGTCGTCATAATAGCACCTTTCGCTAGAATCGGTAGGTGATTCCCCAGCAATAAAACTAAACATACAACAATAAGCACGCTAGAGATATAAAGAATTATCTTTAAGTTCTTCGATATTTTCATTTTAGTCACCTCTTTTTAGTATGTTATAAATATATCACACCTTATCTGTTATAAATATATCACATTGTTATAAGAATTTCAAGATGAAGACAAAACTCTAGTAAGATTTTGAACACTTTTCAGAAATCTATACAAAAAACACCTTGCAAACTGCAAAGTGTTTTCGTTTGTATTCTGCTTTCCAGCAACGAATTAACGTTTTGAGAATTGTGAAGCTTTACGAGCTTTCTTAAGACCTGGTTTGGAAAGTATGGATTTCAGTTGGACTAAAAACAGCGTAATATCAAGGATTTTCTGAACAATATCTACTTTTTAATTTCATAAAATCTGAATCAATATTTTTAAAATAGGGGAATAGTTTAGGTCTCTAAGCATTAAAATAATACACCTAACTTTGGTCACCGTTTTTTAGTTATTCACTCTTTTTTCGGATAGTGTTTTTAAAGTTATGATGTAAAATGCCACAATTAAAACACTATACATCATAATCGGAGGATAGAGAATTAAGGATAGAATCAATCCCACTCCTTTAATTATTAGGTCAGGTATCAATAACTTCCTATATTGTACGGTAGCTTCAAGTAATTCTTTCTGATCTATATTGGGTTTATCAATTACTTTATGTAAAAACCAGTTTGCTACCGTTGAAACAATAACGATCAGTCCATAAAAGAGCTGTGCCGTATGATTCATGAAATGACTACTAACTATTCCAGTAGCATAGGGCATAAATGAAACAAAAAATAAAAGATACAAATCCTTTCAAATTCCTCCCTTTTCAACTTGGCTAACTTGACCTGCATTACCTAGGTCGCTTTGCTTTAAATTATACTTTTTTCTTAAACATTTGATACGAGTAGGTATTTCTTGTGAGTAATTTTCATCAAAAAATTTCATATATAATCTCCCTATAATCATGGAAAAGTAGTAAAAATAGTTGTTATCCTAGTTGATTAAAAAAATCTCTGATTTCCTCATCTTTTATAAAATAATATATAATTTTCCCCTCTCTTCTAGTGTCCAAGATGTTTTGATTGGCTAGTTTACGAAGATGGTGGGAGGCAGATGCCATACTGAGATTTAATAAACAGGCTATATCGCAGACACAGAGTTCTTCGACGGCAAGGAGATAAAAGATGATATTTATCTGTTTATTATCGGTAAATTTTGATAAAATGCGAAGTGATTTTTGGACTTTTTCCTTTTCAAGGTAGTTCGTTGCGGTTGTAACATTTTGTTGATTTATAACATCCACTTGACAGATACTATCTTTTTTCATAATTTTTTCTCCTAGCCTAACACAGCCCATAGCATGTCAAAGCTGTTGTTTTCAATCAGGATATACATCCCCAATCCTAAATAGACAACGGCAATAAACCATCTGCTATATTTCTCCAAAGTTTCTCCAACAGAAGGGACTTGTGCCAATTTTTGGGCAGAAAAAACCAAGAGATAAATCATGACTAGAAAGGTAAGTAAAGCCACTATCAAATTCGCTAAATTTAAGGTGGTAAAATATGGGACAAAGACACCAATATTGTCAGCGCCACAACTTGCAAAAGTAATCATAGCGACTAGAAAAATCAGGTTTTTATTGTCTTTTCGCAAACCATCTTTTGCAATAGCTTCTCCATCAGAATCTCCTAAAAGCAAAACTTTGAGGCCTAGGAAAATTGGAATCAAACCGAGTAAACCTAAAATCTCTTTACTAGGAATATAATTTAAGACAAATGCAAAAAGCAAACTTAGGAATATTAGACTAACAGAGCCTAGAAATTGTCCTAAATAGATGTTAATGATGTCCTTTCTGCTTTTTCTTTTGGCAAAAAATAACATTAGGATAATAAGTAAGTCTACGGCTGTCCCAGAATACAGGATTATTGAAGTAACAACATTTTGAATCATAAAATACCTCATTCAAATATATTTTTGAATGTATTCTAACATTAAGCTTTGTAGATGTCAACTTAAAATCCACCAATTAATAATTGCATGTCAATATTTGTATTGTGAAACTAGTTTCAGAAATATATAGTCTTAAAGTATGTCCACTGCCAATGGTTTTTTCAATATTTAAGAGGAGATTTATAATGGTTCATTTCTATAAATTTATAAACGAGTTATATATTTTGTTTAACCAATTATTAACTATTTTTATCAATAATCACTTCATTAATTTGTACTTTTTAATTTTGATTTATTTTTCGTGCATATTTTATATGAATTTAATTCCCCTAATTGTCAAGTCAAGTGCAACAAAGATG
>NZ_KV810607.1:0-51505 GCF_001812855.1 Streptococcus sp. HMSC072D03 | reverse complement strand
AAAGATGCCCTAGAAGTCTGTGAAGATATTCGTCATCAAAGTAGTATGAAAGAACGGTATCAACACCGGAAAAAAACGATAGAACGGTTATTCGGAACAGCTAAAGAATATCATAACTTACGTTATACCAGAGAAAAAGGAAAGTCCAAAATGGAAGATAAGGTTGGGCTTACTTTAGCGTGTCTAAATATCAAAAAATTGGTAAAAATGATGACAGGAAAGACCTATAATTTTACCCAAATATCTCAATAATATTGGATTATAGGAGAATTAGGTAAGAATATAAAAAAGACAAACATCAAAAACGATGTTTGTCTTTAGAATAATTATTAATTAAGCTTAAATTCTCTACAATTACAAGAAAGGTACTATTACTTATCAAATTATTGCCTCATCGTAGAGAAGAATCTAGATGATGCTTACGTAAAGCATGTAGGTGATAATTTCCTCCCAATTCTGTCCATTCAATATTATGATAAAACCACCAAATATTGCGATATTCTTGATTACTTTGAACACCCCGAGACTCACTATAAGGTGAATAGCTAATAATTCCCGGAAAATCCTGGTCTGAAACCATAGAATCATTAGTGAAGTACATACAATGATTCAAAAAGTTACCGTCAGAATCCAACTCCAACCAATTAGATTTACAGAGACAATCAAGATTATTTTGACAAACTCCTTCGACCTTCGCTGAACTTTCATCTTGTTTATCAGTCATTGCCCGAAATGCTTTTTCTTTCTTTAAAGAACTGATATTTACCAATATAACACCTGTATCAAAACTAAAATTTCCTTGTTCCAATGACATATTACTATCATGCTCTCTCACAGTAGCTACCGGATACTCTCCCATATCCATATCAAAAAGATCATCTAATTTTTTTGTAATAATTACATTTTGTCCGAGGTATAGTGCTTTATCTTCCTCTACAAAATCTCCTATCACGGAGTACAAACTTTTAATATCATAAATAATACACTCATGATTCAAATTACCATTATCAGGTATACGACAGTCTACAATCTCCGAGTCAAATTCCTCCAAACGTCTATCCATTAGTTGAAACCACTCACAGGGAAAATCATGATTTACAAGATAAAAGCGGAGTGAGCGATTATGAAAACAAATGGACTTAATAGTCGTTTGAATTTCGTACAGATTGCGAAAGTGGGATACCAAAATAATGGCTTTTTTATTGTCTTTATGCATCGGTGTAAGATAGTTTAATAAATCTCTCTTTTCTTTCATTTGGTAAAAGATATGAGACTTTGGTAACTTCCTATTTTCAATTTCTGAAATAAAGAAATTTAACGAATCCATATAACCTTTTTTATAGGCTCTCAGTGGATATCCCAGAGTCGCTAACATTGATAATCGTTCCTCTTGAATTAAAAGACTCTCATTAAACCAGTCAACCGTCCAATTACGCGATAAACTCTCTCCTCGATGTCGATAAATATAAGATCCTTTATGGATGTAGACTATTTTTTCTGATTTCAAGAAAACTTTCAAATTAAATAGGGCATCTTCCCCCATCCTTGCCAATGGAAAGTGAAGATCATTAAGAATTTCTTTTCGATAAATTTTTGCCCAAGGAACAATTAAAGCGGCATTTTTCGACTCTCTAGAATCATTTAATAAGTTCATTACTGAATAATTGTCATAAATTTCTTCATAATAGTCATTTGACATATGGAAGTAAAAGTTAGAATCTTCATCATTGAAGCTGGTATAATTTTCAAAAACAATATCTGCTTGATATTCTTCAATTTTTTCATATAAGACTTCAACATAAGTCGGTTCAATCCAATCATCAGAGTCTATAAAAATAATATATTCAGAAGTAGCAAAGTCTAATCCTAAATTACGCGCTTCGGACACGCCTTCATTTTCCTTTTCTAGATAAACAATTCGGTTATCTCGTGCTTCATATTCCTGACAAATGGCACCAGAATTATCCGTCGAACCATCATTCACAATAATGACTTCGAACTGATTAAAAGTCTGTCCTAAAATACTATCCAGACATTGCCTTAAGTATTTTTCTACATTAAAGACTGGCACAATAATGCTAACGAGTTTTTTCATTTATAAATCTCCATCATAACTACAATTAGTTTTTATCTGTATAATCCTTTTTAAATAATGTCATGATTAATTTCATATCCATAAACATTAATGCTATCTAAAAATAGGTATTATTCATAAGATTTCATTAACTTCTCACTATACATATTTTCTAATCACTATTTACTCTATCATTACTAGTTACACTTGGTTTATCAATACTAAGTATTCATTCAAAATTTCTTCAACTGCTATGAGGCGTAAACTATCACATAACCTAGCACTGAAAGTTCCTTGCTCGCAAGTTTTATGACAAACAAAATATTTACTATCATTCATTATTGCATTTTACACTTTTTCCGAAGTCAAAGAAAAATATTACTAATACTCTTTCTGAACAGTACAATTAAAATGTTCGGAAATACTAGATATATATGGGTAAGTTCATTTTAATAGTAAACTAGAACCAAGCCAAGAAGCTGGTTCCATTGAAATCTAAAAAACGACACGTGTTCCATGAACTTGCTCAAGACCAGGTATGGCAAGAAATTGGTCACGATTAGCCACGGAGATACCACCACCAGCTAAAATCTCCAACTGACCTTCTGCTAACCCAAGCAATTCTTCATAACGTTTCAAGCGTGATTCTAAATCAGTCTCGGGAGTTCCAGCACAGGTGAGCAGACGCGTCACACCGTGGTCCTTAAGCCACTGGATTGCACTAGGCTGGTCTGCTTTAGGGATTTGATCAAAGGCCATATGCATGGTAACTTCTAAGCCTCGACTGGCATCTAGTAAGGTCTTAAGAGCTTCTGTATCAAGTTGGTTTTCTGAAGTCAAAGCACCAAGTGCAAAGCCGTCAACACCCAAGTCACGCGCACACTTGATATCTTCTAGCATGATAGCCAATTCTTGCTGGCTATAGACAAAGTCGCCCCCTCGTGGACGGATCATTACAATCACTTTAGCCTGATAATCCTTGGCCAGCTCAACGGCTGCCTTTATGACACCATAAGAAGGTGTCGTGCCTCCAACAGCCAGATTATCACACAACTCCACGCGTTGAGCACCAGCTTTAAAGGCTTTTTCTAAGAGAGTGACATTCTCTGCACAAAATTCATAAATTGGCATACTGAACCTCCTATTAGTTGTAGTGGTAAGCAATTACTACTTCTTCTTATGTGGAAAAAGGGGAAGGCCGAGCTTAGCAATCTTTTCTGCTGGGGTCTTCATGCCATCCTTGACCCATTTGGAAATTACTGAAACAATAGCCGAGCTCCAGAAGGAATTAAGGTAGCTACCGGCACCATTTGATGAGCTACCATTTCGTTTTTCCAAAAAATCATAAACAGCTTTGGTCAATACTTGCTCAAAATTGTAATCAATGGCAAGACTGATGATTTTGGCTTCTTTTTTGACTTCCTTAAGGAGATAAACCCAGACTTGGTAAAGATCCGTCTTGAGATTATAGCCGTCCAAAGACTTGGTAATCTTTGCAATACTAGACTCAAAAATAGACTTCAAAATCTCTTCCTTGGAACCATAATTACGATAAAAGGCAGCACGGGATACGCCCGCACGCTCAACCAGTTCCGATATGGTAATCTTTTTAAAGTCTTTTTTATCCAACAATTGTAGGAGAGAAATTTCGATGGATTCTCGTGTAATTGCCTTGTTTTCTTGGTTAAATCGTTTCAGATTATCCAAGGATTTCTCTGAGATTTTTCTTTCTGCCATAACATTCACTTTCTATCTGTCACACCTGATGAGATCTGCTATGATAGCAATGCACTTCATGATAAAATTGTAAAAGAAGACAAAACACTTGTCAATGTACATTATGCAGATATGAGGTATAAACCTATGAAATGGAAAATTATTGCGGATTCAGGCTGTGACTACCGTTCTTTAGACAATCTAGCACCAGATACGGAGTTTGTCAGTATTCCTTTGACTATCCAAGTGGGTGAAACCATTTACAGGGATAATGCCCAACTCAATATTGATCAAATGATGGAGGAGATGTATGCGACTACAACTGCTTCCAAATCTGCTTGTCCAAGTCCTGATGACTACATGAAGTCCTTTGAAGGGGCGGACAATATCATCGTTGTGACGATTACCGGAACCCTTTCTGGTAGCTATAATAGTGCTGAAATTGCTAAGAAGATCTATCTGGAAGAGCATCCTAATGCCAACATTCACGTCATTGATAGCCTGTCAGCTGGTGGCGAGGTCGACCTGCTCATTCGTAAGCTCAATCACTTAGTCGCTGAAGGCCTTGATTTTGACCAAGTACTTGATGCCATCACAGCTTACCGAGCCAAGACTAAGTTGCTCTTTGTTTTAGCTAAAGTTGATAATTTGGTGAAGAATGGTCGTCTAAGTAAACTGGTTGGCACCGTTGTTGGACTCCTCAATATCCGTATGGTCGGTGAAGCTAGTAAGACTGGTACCCTAGAGTTGCTTCAAAAAGCTCGTGGTCAAAAGAAAGCTATCAAAGCTGCCTTTGATGAATTGATCAAGGCAGGTTATACAGGTGGACATATTACGATTGCCCACCGTAACAATGACAAATTTATCGAGCAATTCTCTGCATTGATTCGTGAAAAATTCGCCCAAGCAAGCATCGAAGTCCTTCCTACTTCTGGACTTTGTAGTTTTTATGCCGAAGAAGGCGGACTCCTTATGGGGTACGAAATTTAAGAAAATATCGAAAAGAGGCTGGACTAGATGTTCGGTCTTTTAAAATTAAATGATGTTATTAGATAATCAGTAGAATAAAATTTTATAACTAAAGATTCTCTCTTTTTCTTTGCGACAATCTAGCGTAATCGCTTTCATTACCTCCATCTTTTATGGTAAGATGGAAGTGACGCATTAGTGTCATATGCTTATAAATTTGAATACTCTTATTAAAGATGGAGATAGTTTATGAAACAGAAACTGACACATTCACGTTTTCTTATCCCTGGGATTATTCTCCTTGGGATTGTTTTGCGGAGCCCTTTTACAACCCTATCCACTGTCTTATCAGACATTGCTTCTGGTCTAGGTGTGGAGGTAAGTTCTCTCGGGCTCTTGACGAGTCTGCCACTCTTGACCTTCGCGATTTTCTCACCTTTTGCAGCTAGCTGGGCTAAACGCTTTGGTATCGAAAGACTCTTCCTCGGAGTTCTGATTGTGATGACACTCGGTTCTGCTTTGCGGACCTTCAATCTTCCCCTCCTTTATGTGGGAACGATTTTAGTCGGAGCAGGGATTGCCTTTCTCAATGTCCTTCTCCCAAGCCTCATCCAAGCTAATCAGCCTAATCGAATAGGATTCTTGACCACACTCTACATTACCTCTATGGGCTTATCAACAGCCGTAGCCTCATCAGTTGCCGTTCCAATCACTAAGGCAACATCATGGCAGGGCTTGGTCTGGGTATTGACAGCGGTCTGTGCCCTAGCTCTTGTAATTTGGCTTCCTAATGTAGGTCACAATCATTACTTAGAACAAGATACTTCTACTAGCGAAAATTCAGGCAGCTGGTATAAGAGTGGCAAGGTCTGGGCCATCATGATTTTCGGTGGCTTGCAGTCACTCTTCTTCTATACCACTATCACTTGGCTCCCAACCATGGCTACACAAGCCGGTGTCGGCGAAGCCAATGCCGGAATCCTAGCTTCAGTTTTCACACTGACTAGTATTCCTTTTTCTATGATTGTTCCTAGCCTAATCACGAAACTTTCTGATCGCAACCGTCATTTGATGCTAGTAACTACCATCCTAGCAGGATTAGTCGGAGTTGCCATGCTTTTGGTTAATACCAACAGCTTTGTTTATTGGTTGGTCCTTAACCTCCTAATCGGAAGTTCTGCTAGTGTCCTATTCCCTTACATGATGGTAGTCTTTTCAATGAAGGCTAGCTCCCCTGAAAAAACAGCTCAACTATCAGGGTTAGCCCAAACCGGAGGCTATATCTTTGCGGCCCTTGGTCCAGTCTTGTTTGGTTCAAGTAAACAACTCTTTAATTCTTGGACCCTTGCGGTATTAATTCTTCTTGTCTTGACCATAATCATGGGAATTGCCCTCTATAAAGTTGAAAAAACAGACGTTATTTTGTAAGTGAAAAAATAATATAAGAAAATGCCCCACAAGTTGTAGCTTGTGGGGTGGTTTTTGTGTGTAATCAATTATTATTCTCCAAAAATGGAACAACCAAATTAATCCACTCTTGAGGTAGGTAGGCTGATAAATAGCCATGATTATAGCCCTTTGCTTCATACAGGATAGTGTTGGGATGCAACTGCTGAAACAATCTAGCTGATTCCTTAACACCATTCAATTCTTTTTCACCATAAATATAGAGAACCTGCGCCTTACTTTTAGAAATCCTACTATTCAATTTGTAGTGCCCCATATAGGTTTTATAGATGGTCACTAATGTTTTGATAGGTGTCCTTGGCATATCCTCCATATAATAATTTTTTATCTCATCTGGATAAGCTAATTGGGGATAGATTTTATTCATCATGCTTAACTGAAGTTTACACGCGGGTTTACTGAACATCAGTTTACCGAATAATGCTACCAGTAAGATGCTAAATCTCGCCAACCTTGGTTGAGGAATACAGAAGCTCCCGTCTATGATTGCCTTCTCAGCTATATCGCTGTCTAAGGACAAAAGCTCCATGGCAATTTGACCACCAAGTGAGACTCCACCCACAGCAAATAATTTCCCACCGCAGTTCTGTCGGACATAGTTCAGAATTTCTTGTGCCGAATCTTCCGTTGATATATAATCCTTTTGATGCTCCTCTCCGTGACCACTTAGTGTTGGTAAAATGACATGGTACTTATGAGACAAGATACGAGCTTGCCTAAGGTAATTCCACCAGGAACTACCCCCACCGTGTATCAATAAAATGTATGGCAAATTTTTATCACCAAATTCATGAAATTTCATATTTGAACTCCTTACTGTAGACTTCTACTAGATCCTTCAATTAAGACTTATCACGTTCAAACTGTAAAAATACCACAACGTATGATTTCAGTATACATCTATATTTTAATAAAACTATGATAAAAAACGCTAAAAATCCGCGTCAGAACAATGAATGCCACGCAAAGTAGCAAAAATAATGAGAATGCAACCGATACTTGCTTGTGCTGTAATCTTCGTTTATTCTATACTAAAATCAGTCATATTGCTACTTTATGACAAATTACATCATAGAATATAGAGGAGGTCATACAACATGACATTTGCTGAAAAATTAAAATCCATACGTAAACAAGTAGGGATGTCACAAGAACTTTTAGCTGAAAAAATCGGTGTATCAAGACAGGCTGTAACAAAGTGGGAAACAGGTGCTGGAATTCCAGATATAGAAAATATGATATCCATCTCAAACCTATTTAACATCTCTATCGATGAGCTAATCTGTAATGAAAGAACTAGTCTTAAGACAAGCGAATATCTTTTTGAGAGTATCACAGAGTATGATATCGATAAGATCAAGAGCTATGATATGAAATTTGGAGGCGCAGAAAAGTTTGTATTGTCCGGATACAAGGGAGAAAAGATTCGAGTTCGTCTGGTATCCAATCTTCTTTCTACACTTCAAAATGATTTTAAAGTAAAAATTGATGATAGTAGAAAAAGAATTGACCTAGATGTAAAACGTTACAATGGTGTAACAGAGGCAACGGCTAAAGAAACGGTCAGTATCTTTGTGCAAATCCCAACTCGCTATATTAGTCACATTGAATGCGCGGTTCGTGCAGAGTCTGTAGAAATTCACTCCCTAGAATGTGACAATATCGAACTTGACCTTAAAACATCTCGTATTACCCTAGAAGATATTTCAGGTAAAGTAAAAATAAACTGTAATCTTGATATGGAAGTATTATGTCATTCATTAAACGGTGAAGTTGACATTAACCAGATTTCAGCAACATCCAGAATTCGTATTCCTGAAAACAGCCTATTTACTGCTGTTACCAAAGGGATTGGAACAAATATTTATTATGAAAAAAATGGGCAAAAATCTGAACCATTCGATTCACCCGATGCAGATAATATAATTGAATTGAATGGAATTAAGAGTGAACTGGTTATCTATACAGCTGAAGAAAGAGGGTAACTAAATGAATGTAAATTATTTAAAAAGATACATCATCAGTTCTTATGTACTTGTTTGGGCACTCATTATTTTTGTAGCAGCTCCTGCAAGTTTAATATTTAAGGTTTCACCTGTTATCATGTGGATGGTACGAAATATCGTTGCATGGTCTCCATCATACCTGCTTTTATTTGGATGGAAGTATTTCAGGACTGATGAGAAAAGAACAACTTTCCTTAAGCGGTGTTTCTCTGCTAAAGTGTCGTTACTCCCACTTCTATCTTCATTTGGTCTTACATTTGGGCTCAGTATTTTATCACTCTTCCTCTACTCACTTATGACCCCAAAAACAATGTTCTCCTACATCAATCTAGGAACCGTATCATTGCCACTAAGTATATTCTTATCATTTACATCAGGTCCGACTGGTGAAGAATTAGGGTGGCGTGGTTATATGAGAGAAGAATTTAATAAAAAATATCATTTTTTAAAATCCTCTATTTACCAAGGCCTAGTCTGGTGTTTCTGGCATACACTTCTGTGGGTTGTAGATTCAAAATTTACGGACTGGCGGGCCGTTCCTTATATTATTGCTAATATAGTTGTGATTACATCTATTACTATTTGTATGAATATTATTTTGGAAAAATATAATAACCTGATTTATTCTATTTTCATGCATTTTGGCTTTAATATCGTTTATGTATTTTTGGATGCTGATATCGGATTTTTTATCATTTTGACCTTGCTATACCTACTTATCACACCGATTGCAATTCATATACGTAATAAAACTGTGGAGAGATTATAATGGGAAAAATCCACCATTAACCGTACAAAATTTCGAGCCTATTCTGAGAAAAAGTCCAACAATTAACTTTTAAAATGAAATCACTTGCAAATTCCTTAGTTTAGTCATTATTTAATCTATCGCTATTTCACTTTATTACTGTTTCAGTAACAAGCTTACCCAATCAACAGTTCGAACTTAATATTTCATTTCGCAGAATCTTAGAGTAGACTCTAGGATTTTCAGTGATCTTGCGACAGTGACCATATCCTTGCCAAATATGAAATTTGGCTTGAGGATACTTTTGGGGGAGAACTTTTTTAGCAGCTATCAAGTCGAATTCTTTTGAACCATAAAAGAATACACAACTTTTTTGTTCCTCTGGCGTAAGGTTGGGCAAATCCACAAATGCACAATCATGGGAAATATGTTTGATGCTTTCTTCATTCATAGCAATGAAAGAATCTGCCATCATCACTCCGTTTTCTCCATAAAGTGAAACCATCTTTCGAACAGCTAGATCTCTGTTGCGTATAGCTTTTCTATGTTTTTTTAACAATAGGTACCTAGTAAATACATCAAGCAAAGCTGATTTTGTCCATAAACTTACCCCCTCAAAAACAACCTTACCAAACCCGATATCCTTATATTTCAATAATTTTAGTAAAACGACTCCACCCAAGGAAGCACCGAACGCTAAACGCAAGTCTTTAATATGATGATCCTTTAAATATTCATAAATCATTTGGCTTTCCTTAAGAGCCGATTCGTAAATGGTCGAAGCTGATTGCCCATGTGCAGATAAATCCGGAATGATATATCTAAACTCTTGTCCCATCTGATCTGCAATCAGCGATTTCATCCCTTGTGCAGAAGATAACATTGGATGGATTAATAATATCGTCTCCTTCTGATTAGAATTAAGATCAAGAATGTTCATTTTTTTCCACCAGATTTCCTTCCTTTACTACTCTTCTTAAGTTTCATCCAGATAAATATTGACTGCTAGGTATTCTTGCTTTTTAGCATAAGCAAATACATCTGAGGCTCTAATATAATCAAAAATATTTTCCTCTAAATCTTCATCCCAGGTTGATTCACTAAAGATTTGATTGTCTTGACTAGCTTCATAGAAAATATCAAGGTGAACTTGATAAAACTCTTCATCTTCATTTGGAGCTTGCCTTACTAACGATAGTTGAAACAAGGGTTTATTAGATATAGCTGAATATGCCCCTGTCTCAAATAAAATCATCTCATCCTCAATAGGAACACTACACAAATCTTCAAAGATTTCTACCATATCCTCTAAAGGCATCTTATCAGTGATTCTATCTTTTAAAAATTCAAGTGATTGCTTCATGCTTTTCCTCTTTCTACATAATTGCCATCAGAAACTAACTTAAAATTAAAAATGACTTATAAATCAAAGTAGTATCTCCTTATTGGAGTTGCTACTATAGATGCCATAACAACTATACCGATAACAATCCATAGCCAGATATTCCTTTGGGCCTATTCGATGACAAAAGCACTAAAATAAAGGATCACCCAAAGTATGGACAGATAAAGAGATCCCACACCTAAAAAAGCCCTGTCATCCAAGTGTAGGGAAATGGTTCCCTGATAAGATAATTCTCTAAAATAAAATAAGAAATAATCTCTCGAATTCACTCAACTTTCTTATCTCTAATCTGGATTTTAACTTAATAGAATGACTAATATCAGCTTGGAAAAAATCTAATAAAAAGTAGAACCTCTACTCCCTTCATTATACTACATAAATAGGATAAAAGACTGAACCATATAGTTTTCACCTTGGTTTCAGTCTTATTTTTTTATAAGAGCCACGTTGTAAAATGAAGTGCAACACAAAGTTCCTCATCCTACTTATAAAAAATCTTGACCCAATCCTGCTTTGCACTTAGGATACGAGCAACATACACTGTATGCTTCTCCATATAATAAAATGCGAGATAGTTCTCTATTGGCATATAACGATAGGGTTTTCCATCATTTGTCATATCACCATACCCCCGGCTTGATACCAGAGGACATGCTTCTGGAAACAGTTCTAGGGTCTCAAGAGCGCTTAATAGCAAATCGACTTTGCCATCTGCAGCTTGCTGACTATAAAAATTCACAAGAATATAGTCGTGAATCTCTCGCAAGTCCTGCTTAGCTCTATCTGTAAGGAAGACCTGATAGCGTTTCAACTTAGTCAAGACCAAATTCCTTTCTCACATCGGCTACAGAAGTGACTTTTCCTTGAGCAATTTCCTGGTGCCCCACTAAAATCTCCTTCTTTAAGTCCTCAAAGGCCACTTGATACTGCGTGTTCTGCAAATCACTTGAAACAAATTCTCTTGGATCCACAGTCCCGTTGGCAATTTTTCGAAGTGCTGCATTCAGGACATCTGACACAGAAATTTTTTCATCTGCAAGTACTTCTTTTGTTTTCTGATAAAACATCGCATCTGCGCGAAAATTCACTGCTTTCGTGTTTGCCATTTCTACCTCTCCTTTGTACATACAATTTGTATATACATTCTACCATACGAAAGAGAAGGGATTCAAGTGAAAAATAGATTCTTCTTTCACCGAATATAAGTTGCAATAGATAAGAAAGCTGAGTTCATAACTGTTGATAAATAGTTTTGACAGAAAAAGGTGATAGATTGTTCTGTCTATCACCTTGTGTTTGCTATTGATCATCTTGTAATTGTGCTTTGCTTTTCTAAATCATGACACATACTCATCAATAATATTCTAAAGGGTAGGAATTATGTCAATATTTTGTCACATGCTTCATTTTATCTATTACCTCTATTTCTTTTCTCGAAAATGAAAAGGTCTTTTTCAATCAAATTATTTTAAAATAATCTTGTTCATGACGTTACGTAACGATGTATAATAGGTATGAGGAGGGGAGTAATTATGGCTAAATATAGAGCAATTCCGGAAGGATTTATGACAGTTGGGGAACTTGCTAAGAAAATGGGCGTTACCATCCGTACTCTACAATATTACGATAAAGAGAAGCTACTTTCCCCATCGGCAGAAAGTGAGGGAGGTCGCAGGCTTTATACCGATAAAGATATAGTGCTACTCCATCAGATTCTATCTTTAAAATCACTGGGCTTTTCTCTCAAGGATATAAAGAGCCGTTTGATCTCTTTAAAAACACCTGATGATGTTGCTAAAGCTCTTACAGAGCAGGCAGATGTTCTTCGTAAAAATATAGAACAACTCAAGGATTCTTTGGTCGCAATAGAGCAGTTAAAGGCAGAAGTTTTACAAATACAAACGGTCAATTTTAAGAAATATGCAGACATTATTGTCAATCTACAGATGAAGAATGACGCCTACTCTCTCATTAAGCGCTTTGATGATGATACGCTCGACCAGATACGCAGTCGATTTGACAAAAAAAGCGGGCAAGATTTTATGGATAGGTTGAACCGACTAAGTGATCAAATCGTGGAGCTTCAAAAAGAAAACGTGCCAGTTGAAAGCGAACAAAGCCAACAAGTTGTGCAAGAATACTGGAGCTTGATTATGGAGTTTACAAATGGTGATATGAGCATGCTTCCTAAGTTGATGGAGATTGGGAATATTGGCATCGCTACAAACGCTTGGGAAGAAAAACAAAAAATCGTCAATGATTATTTAGGACCTGCTTTACAAGTCTATTTTTCAAGACTTGGAACCAATCCCTTTGAGGAGGTAGAAGCATGAAAGACGCAATAGAGGTTTCTGGATTAAAGAAAAGTTATGGTAGCAATATGGTTCTTAGAGGTCTCGATTTTCAAATCAAACAAGGAGAAATCTTTGCTTTGCTCGGAGTGAACGGAGCTGGTAAAACAACAACGCTTGAATGTATCGAAGGTCTGAGAAAATATGACGAAGGCACTATCGTTGTAAACGGGAAAACCGGAATTCAACTACAGTCCTCCTCTCTACCCGCCCACATCAAACCAATGGAAGCCATAAAGCTCTTTGCAAAATGGAATCATACATACATTGATGATGCTATGCTAAAGGCCCTTGGCATAAAAGAAATGAAGGAGTCGCAATACATAGAATTATCCACCGGTCAAAAAAGAAGATTACATCTTGCTCTTGCACTTATCAGTAAGCCGGATATTATTTTTCTCGATGAACCGACAGCGGGACTTGATGTTGAAGGAAGACTATCCCTCCATGAACAAATCCGAAATCTCAAATCACAGGGCAAGACAATTGTTTTGGCAAGCCACGATATGGCCGAAGTTGAAACCTTATGTGACCGCATTGCTATTTTGAATAGTGGAAAGATTGTCTTTTGTGGTACTCCTTCAGAACTGACAGACAGGTTGGGAAGAAAATATTTCATCCATTTAAAGACCCGGGACGGAGAGGAATCTTTTGAAACAGATACGATCGAGGACACTTTGATTTCATTATTGGAAGAATGCAAACAGAAAAATATCCAGGTATTGGATATTAAGGTGGATCGTGGTACACTGGAGCAGCATTTTATCGAAATGGCAAGGAGGGGGTCGGAATGAATGGATTCTTATATAGCCTAGCATTACAGTGGAAATTGGACATACGAAGTAAGTCTCTCTTGGTTACTTACTATATTGTACCGCTTATTTTCTTTCTTCTCATAGGTGGTATTTTTACTTCCGTTATGCCTGAAATGGGTAGTACACTCATACAGTCAATGATTGTCATGAGTGTTTCCATGGGGGCCTTTCTCGGCTTACCGCCTTCCTTGATTGAAACATACGGAAGCGACATAAAAAAGATTTATAAAGCAAATGGTGTGCCTATGCACATAGGATTAGTGACCATAGTTCTCTCTGCCTTTGTTCATTTGATGATGACCTGCATGCTGATCCTACTACTTGCTCCAATTTTATTTAAAGCAAGTCTACCGAATCAACTTCCCCTATTCTTTCTCGCACTGGCAATCTACATTTTCGTATCGTTAAGTATCGGAAGTATACTGGGCCTTACTGTAAAAAATCAAGCAAAGCTCACCATGATAGCGCAACTTGTCTTTTTACCCTCAATTATGCTCTCAGGAATCATGTTTCCTAGCAACTTACTACCTGGTTTTCTTCAAGCAATCGGGCGTCTTTTCCCCGCTTCTTGGGGATACCGCTTGATGCTAGATCATGGTTTTGGTCTTGAAAATCTTTGGTATCTGATTCTTGTATCCTGTATCTCAGTAATGACTTGTATCTTCCTCTTGAATCAGCAAAAATCTAACTAGGTGCCTGAATAAATCCATAGCAACATTAACTTTTAAGCAAAAGCGACGAGATTGTTACTTATCTCGTCGCTTTAGTGTTTTTGGTTGTCTTTATCTAATCTCTGTTATGTTATTGAAACTTCTTGCTCCCATCGGCTAAGCACATCTTTTAAAGGCTCATCAAGATAGCTATAGGCCTTGTCTTTAATCTAATCAGGTATGCCATAAGCTGCTTCTGCTATACTTCCGGTGATAGCAGCAAGAGTATCACTATCCCCACCAAGAGAGATGGCATTTCGAATAGCATCTTCAAAATCTGTACTTTCAAGAAAAGCAATGATGGCTTGAGGTACCGTATCCTGACAGGTTTCGTTGAAATGATAATTAGGACGAATGTCATCGAGTGATTGAGAAAGGTTATATCCGTACTCTTTCTCTATGTATTCCTTGATGCGTCTCTTACATTCTGCCGGATCATCATTGATTGGTTGCTCGTGGTCGCCACAGTAGCCTCCAAAGTAATAACGACACAAAAAGATAGCATCAGATGTCGCCATAGCTCCTTTGACACCCTCTGGATGGTTATGAGTCACCTCTGCAGAAATTCTCGCAAGATTTCTACTAGATGGCCAAGTACCTGTTCTTGCAAAGAAACCACAATCCATGATCCAAGCACAAGGAGAAACACGCATGGCAGAGCCATTGCCAAAGCTATTATAAGGGGAACAATCATTGCTTTGAATCCATGTATTAAACCTAGGCCCGTACCCAGCATCGGGATACATTCTACCATATTTCTTCATGGCATCAATAAAGTCATCCTTCTGACCACCGTTCATGATAGCTTCAGCAACAGCACAGGTCATAACAGTGTCATCAGTGAAAAAACAATCCTCACGAAATAATGGAAAGTCTTTCGTTTTAATATTGCCCCATTCGTAAACAGAACCTACAATGTCTCCTACAATTGCTCCTAGCATAAGATTCCTCCTTACAGCATATCAGATTTCCAATGGATCACTCTTTAAAAACGGCTCAACCAAATCAATCCACTCTTGAGGCAGGTAAGCTGATAAAAAACCGTGATTATAGCCCTTTGCTTCATAAAGGATCGTATTTGGATGTAGCTGCTGAAATAATTTCGCCGATGCTTTCACACCGTTTAATTCTTTTTCACCGTAGATATACAGAACCTGAGCCTTACTAGCAGAAATTGTGTCCTTGAGCTTGTAACGCCCCATATAAGTTTTGTAAATGGTCACCAATGTTTTGATAGGTGTCCTTGGCAAATCCTCCAAATAATAAGCTTTTATTTCCTCTGGATAAGCCAGTTTAGGATAGAGTTTGTTCATCATGCTTAATTGAAGTTTGCAAGAAAATTTACTGAACATCAGTTTACCAAATAGAGCAACTAGAAAGATGCTGATTTTAGCTAACCTTGGTTGAGGAATACAGAGGCTTCCATCTATGATGGCCTTCTCAGCTATCTCGCTGTCTAAGGACAAAAGCTCCATAGCAATTTGACCACCAAGTGAAACGCCACCGATCGCAAACACCTTTCCACCACAGTTTGCTTTGACATAGTCTAGGATCTCCAAAGCAGAATCTTCCGTAGAAATATAATCGAGTTGATATTCTTCGCCGTGACCATTCAAAGTGGGTAGAATAACACGGTAGTCTTCTGATAGGATCCGTGCTTGACGAAGATAATTCCACCAAGAACTGCCACCGCCATGTATCAGTAAGATAGGAGGCAAATTCTTATCACCAAATTCATGGAATTTCATATTTAAACTCCTTACTGTACCACTCCAACCTGTAGTGATAAAAATCATTTGTATTAAAAATAGTTAGATGTGTTTGAATTTGAGCAAATAATCTTGACATTTTTTCAAATTGATATTTAAACTCTTTTATTATTAAGCCTTTTTCTCAATCAAATACCAACTAGGAATGATTTGCTTCATATCATCATACCATTCTAAAATTTCCTTAGCTTGATTTTGCATTACTGATATTTCTTCAGGTCCGTAAGGTACAGCCCAGGAAAGTGATCCAACTAAGTTATTTAGAATATAGATAGCGAGAAGCTTCCAAAATAAATCCGGAACCTTATGATCAAAATATCCATCTATCATACCAGACGCAAAAGAGGGAGAGACTTGAGCAGACCATACAATACGATTGAATTCCTCCCAAGGATCTCCAATATCAAATCGATCAAAGTCAATGATATAAATTTTACAATCTTCACCAATCATGAAATTCCCTATATGATAATCTCCATGTTGGAAAACCTGAGGTCTATCTTTCAACAATTCTCGATTTTCATTTAAAAAATCAATGAATATCTGACCATTTTCATATTGAACGGGACATTCTTTGTATTTGGAGATTTTGTCATCAATTTTTCGATTAAAAAAGCTTTGCCAATCTTCACGAACTTCTGTTATAGGGAGTGAATGAATTTTTTGAAGGATTCTTCCTGCTTCTAGTCCATAAGTGTATTGTTGTTCTTTCGAATAAGTTAAAATGGTTTCTCTTGCATCTTTCCCATCTATCCATTCGTGTAAAGAATATACTTCGTCATCGCAGACTTCAATGCTAATTGGTTTACACATTGGAACTCCAAGAGAAGCTACTTTCTCCATCATATCAAATTCAAATTTTTTAGAATCTAACTTCTCCTTATCAGAAACACGCAAGAAATATTTTTGCTGATTTTGATCTGTCACACAATATTTTTTATCATCTGACCAGCCTTTATTTATAGCTATCTTACTACTAAAATCCATCAATAACTCCTCGATTAACTTTACAACATTACTATATTCTTAACTAATGAAAAGTAATTCGTAGTCCGTCCATTCTTTCACACTTCCTAAAGATACATAAATTTTGACCACGTTCTGAAATTATAATTTCTTCTTAAAATGAATAATTCTATTTGCCTCCTGAAATCCAATATTGAGATGAAATCTTATAGAATCCGTATTCGTTAAAGTACAGTCACTTGCAAATTCCTTACATCCTTTATTTTTCGCCCATTCCTCACATTTTGTACAGAGATTTTTAGCAATATCCTTTAAACGATATTCCTCGTCGACAATAATCCCTTCTAAGAATCCAACAGGACTATATTTACAACCTTCAACATAATCAAATCTGAGTGAACATAGTGCTAGACCTACAATTGTGTCACCTTCAACTTCAGTAAAGATTGCAGTATTTTTGCCATTCGTATATCTTTTTACTTCATCAATAGCTTCTTTATCGGTCAATTGGGGCCATAATTGTTTCATTAGTCTAGCCGTTTTTATAGAATCTTTTGTTATTCCATCCATATTGATGTTCCTCCGCAAGTTACAAGCAAATGTTTCGAATCATGCTGTTACTTTGTTACTCATTGATTGATACTAATACCATCCCCTTCTACTTTTCACTGTCTCAAATCGGAAGAGCAGAGGCATGCACTCGGCGGTTCGGACTTACCGTATCATTTCGTCGGTTTCCCTCCTCATTCTACGAGTCCTATCCCATGGGCAGAACATCTGCTTCTACTTTGCTGATGCCTCAGCTCTTACAAGTAGTGATACCGCCTCAACATGGAACGAGTGAACACCAAGTATATCAAGTAGTTGAGTTGTATGCGGAAACATATCCACTAAACTATTTAACGATAGCTTGAGGTTATCGTTAAAAGGTATTACCTCGGCAAACTGGAATTTTCCAGCTCGACAAGCTGTTTTTTAAGCTTTAGTTATCGGAATCCAAAGTTCCATTTTGTAGTCTTTGCTGTGCATATCACCTTCATAGTAATATTCAAAGTCAGGTTTTTCTGAATGAATATAGCCATGCTCAGGGAAGAATACTTCCATTGCATATTTCCACCCGTTATGAATGCACTCCGGAACACTTCCTACTAATTCTACAACTGCATACTCTGCTTCTTCCACTTCCAAAACATCTAAGCCCATACTTGTGGCTTTATCTACATCATTAACGATATAACCAGCCATATAATTTATTGTGCTTGAATTTTCCACATCATGACAAACGCCCATACTTTGATCGCTTCCCAAACTTGCAAGTTCACCGTGGCTATATTTTTTATATAGCTTATTCCATACACTCGGACATAATGATGAATTGATGCTTTGTTCATTTACCCCTGCAACTGTAAATGCTTGTTTCTTTTGAATTGTAATGTTCATGCTTCTTCCTCCTCTTACACTTAGTGCTAACTGCACTCGTGATACTAATTTGAATGGTTTTCCATTTCTTACCTCAGAAGGAGTAAATCCATGAAAATTTTTAAAAGCTGTTCCAAATGAATCTGATGACTCATATCCAAATTTGAAAGCAACGTCAATAATTTTTTCATCCGTATTTCTTAATATAACGGCTGCTTCCGTCAATCTTCTGCTTCTTAAATATTCTGAAAGCGTTGTTTCAGTCAGAATAGAGAACAAGCGACTGAACATTGAATACGAATATCCGGATAACTGAGTTACTTTCTTTTCATCAATTTCATCATCAAGAACTGTTTCAAGATAATCAATCGTATCGTTAAACGACTTGATAATATTCATTTCGATTCCCCCTTTCCTTCAGTTTATTTTAGTATAGAGGAAAATTTCTTTTCTTACCCTACAACATCCGTACAAGTTTTATAGGCTTCATCTCATAGAAACTTATACCTTGCTAAGTTCAACAAACTGAAGCTTGTTTGTCTCATTTAGCTTTCTTGGGTTTCTTTTCTGGCAGTTCCGCATACATACCTTTCAGTAGTTCAGTAATCAAATCCATATCCTCAAATCTGTCGAATGCATACATCAATGTCTTTGAACCCTCATACGGATAACGCAATTCTGAGTCTGCAAGAAGTTTGTCCGATGTCGGCGTTCTCTTTAAAAATAGTTCATTATCGCAAATGTCACCTATCAGCTTACCGTTAAAATATATAAGGTATCCGCCCATCATGGATCTTATGACAATATCACCTGCTGCGGAAAAAATCTCACGAACAAATTCAATAAATTCATTCACCATGATTACCTCCTTCAAAATCAAATATACCTTACTTTATGGCATACTCTTTCCCTATTTATCCTCAAAATTTCAGCAATCCATTTTCATCAAATTGAAAATTCGGTCCCCATGAAACTTCCCAATAGTATCCATCTAAATCCGAAAAATACGAGTGATACCACCACAGAAAAGTTCCTGTAGATCTTTTACAATTTTTCCACCTGCTTTTCTTACTAATGCAATTACAGTCTCTACATCTTCTTTATGTTCAACATTGTAGGCTAATGTAATTCCTGAAAATCCATTCCCTTTTGGTGGATTATTTTCATCAATATCTTTTGCTAATTGTTCCAAAGGAAATCGTTCAAACTTTGTTCCCAGGGTATCAAAAAAAACATACCAGCGGATTATTTTCTCTGCAATCAGTCTTATATCCTAAGCCATCTCTATAAAACTTGATTGACCTTTCCATATCTTTAACACCTAAACAAATACAAGTAATCTTGTTCATCGTTACCTTCTATGAATTCTAATTGTCACTTAATAAATTTACTTGCTAACTTGTATACTTGTTGTATCTCTTTACTATTGTTTCTACAATTATTTTAACTATCTAGAAAATCTTTCAAAATTTCAAAAACTTCATTTTGATTCAACAAAATATCATCATTTTGAGGAATAGTTGATATCACAGACTCAAGTTCTATCACAAAACGGTGCATATCTGCTTTTACCGTGTCACTAGAGGTTATATTTGATAGCTTTTCACTCCCTACTAATAGAGCTGTTAATCGAGTAATGTCGTTCAGATGTTTTTTAATGGCTTTACTTAAACCTTGAGTACCAGTGGCGGAGCGTTCTCTCATATCCAACCAAGCTTTAGCCTTGAAAATAATTAAACCACGATTACTCAACACCGAGTATCCCTGAATGGATTCTTTTTCATGCACCAATATATTATAATAATCCTTATCCAATAATAAGGCCGACAAACTAGCATCTTCATCAAAATGTAAGGGTGTTTCTCTCCCCTCCTTCTTTAATGGGTATTCTGGTAAAATACTAAATAGTTCAATCATAGAAGGAAACTCAGGTTTATTTGTTGTAAATCGAAATAATTGCGCTTTTTCATCCTTCTGACTTCCTTGATATTCTCCCAATTCTAAAAAGTGATTCAAGGTATCATAAAATTCCTTATTTTTTAATTCATCTATGATGACCATATCATAATCTTTTGTTGTCCGACTTTTAAACCCTTGCGAGTCCAATACAATAGAGGTTGCAGTCCCTCCAATCAAAACATAATAGTCTTGAAAATTCGCAAACATTTCTTGAAAAATAGCTTTCGTATTAGCTGGCATCATCTTCTCCTAGATACTGTAATATATTATTTTTTAGTACTTCAATCTCTTCCTCCACACGTGGATCATCATCATCTTTTAAGGTCAAATAAAGAGAAATAGGATCTACAAACTGTCTATCTTGATTTTCTTTAAAATCGTTCCAAAATCCAGATACAAAAGGACTATATCGCCATATCTCTAATACCTTGCCTTCTAAAACATGCTGAGATAATGGCAAGGATAATTTATTGAATTGTCTATGTGATATGACATAGCTACTATTTTCATCCGATTCAGCTAAAAAAGTCAAATAGGATAAAGCATACGTACCACCGTATAGAAGACTAGAAGCAGATTTTATATTCTCTAGATCTACATTGGGCAACAAGAGCCGTTTTTTGATGGGATTAAATAAATAGGACTCTGATTTTAAGAATAATTCTTTCTTTGATGCAGTATAGGTGTAAAGTTTTTTTGGCTTATTTAACCAATCTAAAGCTTTAAAAGTCCTCAAACATCTATAAATCGTTGAGTTTGGAAGTCCAGTTACCTGTGAAAGCATATCAACATCTACTACTTTTTGACCTTTTGTCAATAAAAAGGCAATCCAAGTTAATTGTTCGCTAGGTGTTAATTCTTTAGATGTTGCAACATCATCATTAGCATTCAATACTAATCCCAATGGAGGAAAAAAGAGATTTCCCTTGAAATCTACAAAAGGAACTCTAGCTTGAAGGAGTTGTTTTTTTTCAATGTCAGATAGCTTTGAAAATACCAAAATAACGTCCATGCTAGCTTTTTCACCCATAATACGAGCTTGAGTAACAAATGAGTCTAAACTTCCTCTTCTCTTTTCTTTAATCAATAAAAATGACTCCTTATGAAACTTCATTTGGACATATTGAAATCTTTTTTCAAAACTAATTGGTAAAGTTAAAGCTATTTTTTCAACACTTACATTAATATAAAACGATTGAAAAATAGAAATTATCTTTTGAACATTCATTGTTTTTCCTTTTTATCATTTTGTACGTATTTTATCATTTTAAATGATAAAATACAAGTTTTTTGATAATGAAAAAAACGATAGACTTCTGTAGCTATCGTTGTGATTTCTTTTATATACTATCTAGAGGTTTCTTCCGATACTTCAATATTCCCCTGGACATCTTTTTGCCCTTGTCTTTATAAGGGTTGGGAGTAAAAAAGGTGAAAGGTGGAATACTGGCATCTGGGAAGAATAGTTCTACGTTTATCGTTCGCTCGCGATTATGATTGATGTAGGCTGTAAAATAGATATGATAATGTCCACTTACATCACCACCATTATCATACTCTCCTCTAGCAGTATTTGGCAATAAGGTGATAGATTCTATACCCAGATTTTCCTTGGCTAAGTGTACGATGATCTCACTCTTAATAGCAGCCTCATGATTTCTGACGAAATTCCCATCATCACTGTATCCAGGATGCTCACTAAGAGAATAGAAAACAAAGACCATCAGAAAAGGTAGGGAAATTAAAAAAAATAATCAGCTTATTCGATTTTAACATGGGGGTTCCTCAATCTACTTATAAAAAAATATTCACCCAATCCTGTTTTTCACTGAGTACACGGGCAACATACACTCTATGCTTCTCAATATAATAAAATGCGAGATAATTCACTATTGGCATATAATGATAGGGTTCCCCATCGTCCGTCATTTCACCATAACCTCTACTAGACACAAGTGGACACGCTTCTGGAAATATTTCTAAGGTTTCAAGAGCAGTCAAATTCAAATCTACTTTGCCATCTGCAGCTTGCTGGCTATAAAAATTCATAACGATATAGTCATGAATTTCTCGTAAGTTCTGCTTAGCTAGATCCGCAAGAAAAACCTGATAGCGTTTCAACTTAATCAAGGCCAAATTCCTTTCTCACATCGGCTACAGAAGTAACTTTACCTTGCGCAATTTCCTGATGCCCGATTAAAATTTCCTTCTTTAAATCCTCAAAAGCCACTTGATACTGTGTAGCCTGAAAATCACTAGAAACAAATTCTCTTGCATCAACTGTCCTATTGGCAATTTTTCTAAGTGCTGCATTTAGGACATCTGATACCGTAATTTTTTCATCTGCTAAGATGTCTTTCGTTTTTTGGTAAAATACCGAATCTGCTCGAAAATTTACCGCTTGTGTCTTTGCCATACTAACAACTTCTTTTGTAAATACATTTTGTATATACATTTTAACATATAAAAGAAAAAGTATTAAACTAAAAATAGAAATGACTAACGATAAAAAGCCTTGAAACTGTAATAACCTCAAAAGTTAGACAGAAAAAATCTAACTTTTGGGGCCAGTTTACAATCAAGGCTTTTCATTATCCCTTTCGTTCAAAGGTTTCTAAGATTTTAAGCAGAGAAACACACTCCACACGGTGCATCTTGTGGAAGTTCAAAGCTCCGGTGGAGCTTTGAAGCGTCTCGCCTAGAAATGTAAATGCGAGATGTTTGACTACATTTTACTAACAAACATACACACTCAACGTGAAACGAGTGCTCGCTAAGTACGTCAAGTAGTTATGTCTGTATGTGGGAACATGTCTATAACCCTTTTAACGATAGATAAAGTCTATCGTTAAAAAGTATCAGACAGATAAACTGGGATTTCTCTCTATTCTCTCCAAATGTATTATGTGGAGCACACCACCCGTATATACAATCTAACATCTGCAAGATACTCTTTAGACAAGCTACCCTTTAAGCTGTTGTGATACTTTAAAAGTAGGTTGGATTACTGCTCTTGTTCAATACCTAAATCCTTATTCGTGAAATTTGACTAAGCTATTATTTCAAACTTAGATGCATCAACATCTCTCCATTAGCTCCTACCCCAAAACTGGATTTGAAAAGACTTGTCTATAATGATAAGCTTTATCACGTACAAAACGGGACAGTTCTTTTTTTCTCATGTTGCATTTTTAAGATGCCTGAACGGAGACCATATGTGCGTAAACACCGTCTTTTTCCATGAGTTTCTCGTGATTTCCACGCTCTATGATTTTCCCGTCAGATATAACAAGGATCTGGTCTGCATCTTTTATCGTCTTTAATCTATGGGCAATGACAAGAAGCGTCTTATTCTTGCATAGTTCCGAAATCGCTTCTTGTATCGCACGTTCATTATCTGCGTCAACACTTGCTGTTGCTTCATCTAAAATAACGATGGGCGAATCCTTCAGGATACATCTAGCAATGGAAAGTCTTTGCTTTTCTCCGCCGGAAAGCGATGCTCCGCCTTCCCCGATTACCGTATCAAATCCTTCTGGAAACGACATAATAAGGTCATAACATCTTGCCTTCTTTGCAGCCTCAATTACTTCTTCCCTTGTAGCATCAGGTCTACCAATTATGATATTGTTGTATATCGTGTCCTTAAAAAGATAAACCCTCTGGAACACCATACTGATTTTATCCATAAGGCTTCCCAAGGAAACATTTTTTATATCTTTGCCATCAACTTTAATCGTTCCATCCTTGATATCCCAAAATCTCGCAAGAAGAGAGGCTATTGTAGATTTTCCACCACCTGAGGGTCCTACAAGAGCAGTCATTTCCCCCTTTTTCATAGTAAAAGAGATATGATTCAGCACATTCTTTCCTGTATAGCCAAAGCTTACATCGCTATACTCAACAAGAGAATCATTTCCCCCTGCATCTTTAGATAATGCAATATCAGCAAAATCATGAAGTTCTTCCGCTTCAAACACCTCTTCTATTCTGTCTAAAGATGCCGCTGTTACGGTAAGTCTGGTAATTTGTCCATAATAGCTCTCTATGGAAATAAATAGATCAAATAAGAACAATACCATTCCCACCATATTGTCCGACGCCATTTCACCTTTCGCATATAACAGGCCTGCTACAGCAAGCATGAAGGATGTGCCAATCCCGTAAGTAAGGTATAAAGCCCTCGCCCACGGCCCATAACTTTTCTCAAAATCAATACTTTCCCTACAGCTTTTATCAAACTCAGCGGAAAGACTTTTTGATTTTTCCCCTAGCATATTAAATGACTTGATAATTCCTATTCCTTCGGCAAAAGCCAAAACCTCTTCCGTAAGCGATTCACTTCCCTCTTGCTTCGTCTTGGAATGCGCAAGAGTCGTTTTCATCATGCAATTTCCAACGATGAAAAAGGCAATAATGACTACGCATGCAGCAACCCCTAATCGTATATCCATGACAAACATCATGAGTGTCATGAGCCCCTGGGAAATCATAAAAGTCACAAGTTCCGACAAAACACCCATACAGCACTCTTCAATAAATACCATGTCTGTACATAGAACCGTGCTTATTTTTCCCATATTTCCTTCTGTAAAGTATCCCATAGGAAGTTTCCGGAGATGATCTCCGAGTCTCATTCGCATATCCGCAAACACCTCATATCCTGTTGCGGATTGAAGAACATTCGTGATGTGTTCAAAAACAGCTTCTACCGCTATACAAATAACAAGACCAATTCCGAGATAAAGGCATATCTTTTCATTCATCTGCCCTTTCATAAACAGACTGATTGCAAAAAAACTGAAGATTAACGGTGCCTTCATCATAATCCCCTTGATGAAAGAAGTTAGATACGAAGCTCTAATCCTGGAGCTATATTTTCCTGTCATACAAACAATTCTATGCAGTATCTTTAACATGCCTTCTCCCCCTTAATCTTCCAGTTACTTGCACTTACAGAGGCATCCCAGAATTTCTTATACTCCGGACATTCTTCCAAGAGCTTCTCATGCTTATCGGCTGCCATACACTTGCCCTCCTTTATCACACAAATCTTATCCGCATTTTTTACCGTGGAAAGTCTGTGCGCAATCACAAGCACCGTCTTATTCTTTGTGATTTCATCAAGAGCAGCATTTAATTTTTCTTCATTTTCAGGGTCCATAAAAGCAGTAGCCTCGTCCAAAACAATAATTGGCGCATCCTTCAAAATCGCACGTGCCAAAGAAATTCTCTGGCGCTCCCCTCCGGACAGTTGCTTTCCGCCGTCTCCCGCTATGGTCTCTATTCCATCCGGAAGTCTCTTCAGAAATTCATCACACTGCGCTCTCTTTGCCGCTTTGAGCACCTCTTCTCTTTTCGAATCGGGCTTTCCGATAAGAATATTTTCATACAGACTTGTATTAAATAAAAATTGTTCCTGCGAAACATAAGAGACCTCATTATTCAGTGCTTCCAGAGACATGTCTGTGATATCCTGTCCACCGATCCGGATTTTTCCCTCATTCAAGTCATAATAATGTACTAAAAGCTTAGCCAGTGTAGATTTTCCGCTTCCCGATTCTCCCACCAGAGCGGTTGTCGTTCCCTGCTTCAGTTCGAGACTTACCCCATGAAGAATCTCTTTCTCTCCATAAGCGAATCTGACATTTTCAAACTGAACATCCCTATTCACTCCACTAAACTTTGCACTTCCCTCTTTAAGAGCCGGTTTATCCATAAGATGTTCCAGCTCTGTGATTTTATAATTCAGCTGAGGAAACTTTCCTGCATAATTCATCGCCTTCATAAAAGACGGACCGACTGCGAAAGACATACAAAGCACTAAAATCAGTTTATCTAAGGCAAGACTTCCACTGATAACCCAAAATGCCCCTACCGGAATAATGAAAAGCGAAAGACTCGGCAAAACACTGGAATACATGGCCATCCAGGGCCAACAAGCTTTGTACCATAAAAGTGTAAAATCTCTGTAGTTCTTTACGACTTCTCTAAATCTTTTATAAGAATCGCCGTCCTTATTGAATACCTTCACCACTTCCATTCCATTTACATATTCAATAATCGTGTTATTCATCACTGCAGCGGATTCATAGTAGGCATCCATCTTCGAGTTGCCCTGCTTCATCATCATGCCCATGGCAAAGATCCCTACGAGAATGGGAATAAAGGAAAGCAAAGCTAAGCGGTAATCCACCGCAAACATCAGAACGAGGATGGCAAACGGAATCAAAATATTGGCAATCCCTTCCGGAATCGCATGAGCAAGTAAAAGCTCAATCATATCAATATCTTCTGTAAATACCTTTTTTATACGTCCTGTACCAAGGCTCTCTATATTTCCGAGAGGCTGTTTTTCCAGTTTTCCCTGCAGAGATATTCTTAAATTTTTTAGGGTATTGTATGCACTGATATGGGAAAATATCAGTCCTTTCACATAGGCAAAAGAGTAAATGATTTCAGATAAAAGTATCCCGAACACTCTCAGCATCACATATTCCAAACTAATCGATTGCCCCTTTGTCAATGGTGAAACAATCTGATACAGAAAAAAATAGGGCATTATTTTTGCCACAATTCCAATACACATCATCATTACCGCTCTGAAAGTGTATTTCTTGTATTCTCCCATATAGGGAGCTACTTTTTTAAACATTTCGCTCTCCTTTCGAGTTAGTTCAAACTAATGCTATTGTTTATTTTAAACCGTCTTTCGACAGTCTGAAATTTATTAATCCATTATTCCCACTGCATTTTTCCAATCCATGAATCTGCATACAACTTTGCAATGCTCTTCAATTTCTTTCCAAGACATTTCATGAATGAAAGGCTCATAAACAGATGTCCAGAATATCGTACAGAGAACATGCATTTCCTCATCCGTAATCTCCGCTTTAGCGATATCTCTCTTTTTTGCCTCTTCATAATATTGCTTATAGGCATGCGTCATGCGATAAGCAAAATCATGCCCGAAGTTCTCATGTACTGTCCCGGCGGATTTTTCTAAAAGTAATACAAATTCTTCTCGAATATCCCATAGGATTCGAAACACATCTAAGATGTATTTCTCATTCATAATCCATGTATTTCTTACTTCTTCATCGCTCATAGAGGAGAAATCCACATCTGTTCGTTCCGAAACAAAACTATCTAAAGTTGCTACAGCCTTTTCAACAACTGCTCTAAACAGTTCTTCTTTCCCTTTATATCTTTTATAAACAGCCCCAGTTGTTATATTTGCATTCTCACATATCGTTTTCAGTTCGGCTTTTATAAATCCCTTTTCAATGAACTCTTTACGAGCACTTTCAATAAGCCTTGAATCAATGCTTGTATCACGGTTTGACATTTACTTTCTCCTCAAGATATTACGATAATTTGATTACCGATAATTCGGTTATCAATTATATTTGTAACATTTCATAGTTTAAATGTCAACTGTTTTTCTTAGCGCTTTAAATTATCGTGTGTATAAAAAATCCCTCCATAGAATATGATTGAAATTCAATCATATTCTATGGAGGGCGGAATATATCATTCCAAATATTGATTTTTCTACACTTATGCTTTATGTCACTGATTCCGGCATTGTAAAATCGGAAATCATCTCTGTTGATGGTGCTATTTTTTTGATATCATGCTTGTCCGAAAAAATGGAAATTCCTTTTTTAATTATTCAAATTATCAATTTTCTACTGCAACAACTTTCGATAAACTCTCCATCGTGAGTTGCCACAATAATCGTCTTTCCCATTGATTGAAGTTCTTTTAAGATTTCTGATATATCCATCATATGCTTATAATCCAAGCCACTTGTTGGTTCATCCAAGAGAATTATATCATTATCTTCAGCTATAGCGCTGGCTATAGCAACTCGTTGCATTTGCCCTCCAGAAAGACTTAGTGGATGTCTTTCCTCTACCATTCTTAAATCTAGTTTTTTCAAGATAGTAAGGGCATTATCTCTATCTTCTTCCATTCCTAATAGAACTTCCTCTAATACACTATCGGTAAATAGTTGGTGACTTACATCCTGCATAATCATAAACATCTTCATTCTTCGTTGCTTCCAATCAAGAGGTTTTCCATCTATTACTAAATCGCCCTTGCACTTTCTAATACCGCATAAGCATTTTAAAAAAGTGGTCTTTCCCGCTCCGTTATGTCCTATCAGAGCAGTAATTTCACCTTTGGCAATTTTTACATCATCTGCCTCAAAGATTCTGTCGCTCTTTTTATATCTGAATTTATAATTTTTAAAATCTAATATATTATCACTATCTGTAGCTTCATCTATATCAAGCTTAAAAGGGTTCCTTTCAACAAAGCTTCGGATTCCGAAATCTCTTACCTCTTCCTCCGTGATCTTTTTCATTTCTTCTTTATCAAGATTTCTTATTATTCGTCCATCATTAATAATAATAGTTCTGTCACACATTTCCCAAAGGTAAGCTATCCTATGCTCTGAAGCAATAATAGTCTTCCCCTCTGTTTTCCATATAGAGATTAGTTCCTTTAATCTTTTTACAGCTTCGTAATCAAGATTCGCCGATGGCTCGTCGAGCAATATGATCTTGGTTTTTTCCATGTCTATTGATGCACAGGCAACCTGCTGTTTTTCTCCACCAGACAGTTCAAACATCCCTCTGTCTAGTAGCTTTTCGATAGAAAATCTTTTAACCGTCTCACCGAGTCTATTATTTATTTCCTCCTCTGGAATTCCCTCATTCTCGCATCCAAATACAAGCTCGCTTTTTACCTCACAGGTATAAAACTGAGATCTTGGATTTTGAAAAACTGTGCCACTCGTCTTTGCCAGATCGTAAATAGTAGATTGCTCTGCGTTGAGACCATCTATATATATTTCTCCCTCCACGTTTGCATCATAAAAATATGGAATAAGCCCATTCATAAGCCTTAAAATCGTTGTTTTTCCACAACCTGATTCCCCTGTTAAGAGAACAAATTCTCCATCCTCTATAGTCAAACTAATATCTTTCAATACCCTGTGATTTGGTTCAGCAGCATAAGTAACTGTGCAATTTTTTATCTCAATCATCCTTATACTCCTACTAAACTCATGATTAATCTAGCTATTCCCACTGCAAAAAAGACAAAAAAAACATAATCTAAAATTCCAAATCCAATCTTACAAATATTGGTACGTTTGTTTCCTGAAGCTAGTCCTCTTGTGATAGCTGCTGCTGATAGTTCCTCGCCAATTCGCACTGAACAAATGAGCATCGGAATCATTTTGTACTCCAAAACTTTAGATGTTTTTTTTCCTCCAAAACAAATCCCACGCATTCTCATTGCATCATCTATTGATTGAAATTCCTCTTTTAACATCGGCAAAAACCTAAAAATAACTGTCAATGGAATGATTATTTTTTCAGAAACATGCATTTTTTCCATTCCGCCTACAAACTCGCTGATCTTAGTCGACTTTACCACATAGTAACCAATTGCTACTGTAGGTATCATTCTTGAAAAAATACTGCCAACAACTATAGCCAATGTTCCAACCAACATATTGTCCCAAACATAAGGAATATATAAAATGCAGTAACTAATCAGCAGCCCTATTAAGCTTTTCAGGCAATATGAATATTCTTTTTCTGCCCAAAGCAAAATATATGGTACAACTGTCAAAATCACTTGAAAGACACACAATTTTTCTCCACCTAATCGGCTCAAAACAACCAAAGCTGCTATGATAATAAGAAATAGTTTTGTTCTAGGATCAAGCTTAAAAAATTTCCTATTCATTACGCAATTCCCGCTCTTTTAAAATGTTTTTTCAGTAGCACTCTGCCAAGAAGTCCGCCAAATATACCACTCACAAAACAAACTGCAACCAATACAGGCGCCATATATGTAGGAAATAGCGCTCGTACTGCATTAATATATCCTTCTCCATAAACTTGACGTGTTGACCAATATGCATCTGGGTTAAAGAACAGTTCATAATAGTTACCCCAACACCAAATACTAAAAAAGCCATTTGCCAAAACAGCTAACTTAGCACTTGTAAATCTTCCTTTTGTATAAGTAATATCAGCCAAAAAGCCAAAAAATGTTCCTGTAATAATTGGAATGTATCCCATGCCTGTTAACAGCATAATTAAGCCTAATAAGAATCCCATAATTGTTATCATTCCGAATTTCTTTACTTTTGTTAAAAATAATTCAAAAATAACGCCTCCGACAAGTGGTACAAAAACAGTAAGAAGGACCAAAAAAATCGGTATCATCCCGAGCATTGCAACGGCAAAAACAACTACGAAATATATTGCAGTGAAAACGCCAATATTTATCAAATCTTTTCCATCTAATTCTTTAAATACTTTTCTTTCATTCATAATTTTCTCCTCTTTCTATCTCCGTTATTTCTAATTCTGAATTATTAACTGCACCTTAAATCCATCGTTACCCTTTGCCAATATCGTTTCTCTAATTATATGGTAGATTTCCTTATCAATTAAAAAGACGCTATGATTTCTCAATCGCTTTTACTTCCAAACGTTTCGGCTATCTGCTGTTCTCGGCACTGCACCCCAATAATGGGACAAGAGAAAAACCTCTTATGCGACCAGTTTTCTGTACTCTACAGGAGACTGGTCATTTAATTTCTGTTGAATTCTAGTTTCATTATAAAATAGGATGTAATTTTTAACAATATCTGTTATACTATCCTTAGTTAGGTTTCTCCACTTATGGAGATAGAAGGTTTCAGACTTGAGAACAGAATGGAACCATTCGATACAGGCATTATCTGCTGGTGTTCCTTTTCGGGACATGGAGCGGGTGATGCCTTTTTCTGTACAAGCCTGATAGTAGGCTTTTGAGGTGTAGACAGAGCCCTGGTCGCTGTGGAAAAGTGCTCCTTGAGGTAGCTCAAGTTGATTAAGTGTGTCGAGTACAAAGTCCGTATCTTGGCACTCGGAGATGGTATAAGCTACAATTTCACGATTATAGAGATCCATGATCGAAGATAGATAAAGTCTACAGTTTTCAAAATAGAGGTAGGTGATGTCTGTGACAAGTTTCTCCATAGGCTTGCCTGCCTGGAAATCACGATCCAGCTTATTGTCTGTTACATGGTAAGGCTTCCCTAATTTAGGTCCCTTCTTGGGACGGACACGGCAAAGGCAACCCTTTTCCTTTTCGCTTCATATAGCTTTCTATGTCAAACAAATTCTTCTTATCATAGTCCTCAAGTAATCTATAGTTCTTATTCTTTGTAATATCGTATTTATCTGAAAGAAAAGGTCTGACACCTCTAAGCTGAAAGATACATTTACTACCGTCCATTACAGTAATCTCATCTTGACTCATCAGTTCTTTGCCTGTCTTTTGATAGTTTAAACCAAAGCTCTTTTGATTTGACCTTGTTTCCGATGTGTTATATAAATCTATCGTTTCTTTTCCCAGTGTTTCAGACAATTCTTTTAGTGTAGTTTGCTCCTTGCCACCAAGAAACAAGGTACTATCACAGTTACCTACGATTGTATCGGCATTATCCTTATAGATTGCCTTTAACTGAGATTGTGCTTGAAGTATGATACTTGCTGAAATCTCTCTACTTCTGATTGTGGCAATCAGCTTTTCAAACTTTGGAATTAAGCCGATATTTGCAAACTCATCAAGAAGGCATCTTACATGAACAGGAAGCCTACCGCCATATACATCATCTGCCTTATCACATAAGAGATTAAAAAGTTGTGAGTACATAATGGATACTACAAAGTTAAAGGTATCATCTGTATCAGAGATAATAACAAAGAGAGCCGTTTTTCTATCCCCCAGTGTATCAAGCTCCAGTTCATCTTCACTCATCAAGTCCCTAAGTTCCCTAATATCAAATGGAGCAAGCCTTGCACCACTTTGATGAAATTTTTTAAATCATAAGAATAGAATCTGTTAAGCCACTTTTTGAGCAATCATCACACCAATCGGTGCAAGACCTCCATGTGCCAATTTCATTTCAACTACTGAAAATCCATATTCTTTAATAAAATCTTCAAATTCCTTTTTATCCCATTCTTGATACATCTTAAATCCTAAAATAGACATCAAACTTTTTATCATTTTTCTTTGTTTTCCCTCTTTCCATAGAAAAGTGGGGGCGAACAAAGTCCCATTAGGTTTTAACACCCTATATATTTCTTTCATCGCCTCATCCGGTTTAGGCATAATATGAAGTGCATTAGCAATTAACACACAATCAAATTTTTCATGCGAATAGGATAATGCTACTGCATCGGCTGTTTCAAATGTAAGATTTTCGTATTCCCCACGCTTTTTAGCTTCCTTAATCATTTGTTCGGAAAAATCTGTGCCAATCCAACTTTTCGTATGCTTTGAAAGATTAAACGATAATTGTCCTGAGCCACAAGCAAGTTCAAGCACCTCCATGTCTTTATTCAAATGAGGACGAATGTATTCGCAAACTTTATCATATACTCCTTTGTCTTTTTTCATGAAAGGAGCATATAGCTTAGCAAATTTATCCCAAAATTTTTTATTGCTTTTATCAATCATTTCAACGCTCCTTTAAATATAAAAATGATCCTATCAATCTTTATATTGAGCCTATTTTCTCATTGATACCTTGCAAGAAAGGAATAATAGCTGTTCCTATACCAAGTAGGAATGTCATAAATGCAGAAAGTCATATGCTGTCATTCTTTTCTATTCAATCATTTTGAAGTGTCTCAAGGCATCCATGATAGCTTCTTCTTTTTCAGGTGTACACTGTGGAATAATTTGTTTCTCCTTTTTAGACTTGCTGTAATGTTCTCGTAATTCTATTCCACATTTCCTTTTTATCTGTGCAATATATAATGTCGGAACTTTTAATTCAAATTTATTCCAAACATATTCTTTGATTTGAGCATATGTTGCCTTACTTTCAGCACTGGTCAAATCAAGCTCATCCAGCTCAATTTCAACGTCTATATGCTTATCGACATCGAGTTTGGACAAAAGTGCTACCGTCTCAACATGGTGCGTTTGAGGAAACAGATCCACCGGCTGTACTTTTTTCAATTCGTAGCCCAATTCTTGATAGAGTTTGATATCACGCGCCATGGTTGCTGGATTACATGAGACGTAGGTAATTTTTTCAGGTTTCATGGCAACACTGGCTTTGATGAAGCTTTCTGTCAAGCCCTTGCGTGGTGGGTCCACAATGATAACGTCTGGTTTGATGCCATCCTTACTCCACTTGGCCATAGCATTTTCAGCTGAGTCAGCCACATAGTGGGCGTTAGTAATGCCGTTGCGTTCTGCATTTTTCTTAGCATCTTCGACGGCTGTTTCAATGACTTCAACGCCATAGACTTCCTTGACCTGTTTGGCGAATGACAAACCGATTGTCCCGATACCTGAATAGGCATCAATAACAATGCTATCGCTGTTTAGGTCTGAGAAGTCAATGGCTGTTTGATAGAGTTTTTCAGCCATCTCGGTGTTAACCTGATAGAAAGACTGGGCAGAAATCTCATAGTCATTACCCAACATACTATCTGTAATGGTGTCTTGACCATAAAGTGTGCGGAACTCCTTACCAAAGATGGCGTTAGTGTTCTTATCGTTGATGTTTTGGATGATAGAAACGACATTTGGGAAGGTTTCTGTAATTTTAGCAATGATTTGATCAATACGGAAAACTTTTGGTCTGGTCGTGACAAAGACCAACATCATCTGACCTGAATAATGGCCACGACGAACCACCAAGTGACGAATCAACCCTGTCTGCTCCTTCTCATCATAAGGTTTAAGGTCATAGCGACGGAGAAGGTCACGTACAAAGACAATGAGTTTATCAATTTCCTTGTCTTGGATGAGAAAATCTTCAATTGGAATCAAGTCGTGCGAATTCTTGCGATAGAAACCTGTTTCAAGCTGACCTTTAACACGGCGAACGGGTACCTGCGCCTTATTACGGTAGGCGTAAGGCGTCTCCATCCCCAATGTTTCAGCGACTTCTACGTCTGAGATACCAGCTGTCTTATAGAGGTTGTCCACAACTTGTTTACGCTTGAACTTGAGCTGCTCCTCGTAGGTCATATGGCCAAAATCAGCAATCCCTGAACGCAGATAGGTTGCATCAATGTCCTGATTGCGGTTTGGTGAAAGGGTCACATACTCCTCAACCTTTCCAAAGCCGATATTTTTCTTGAGCTTAAGCACGCGCATCTTGATGACTTCACCTGGGAGGGCATTATCCACAAAAAAGACAAAGCCGTCCACCTTGGCAACACCTGCTCCTTCATGTGTCAAATCGACAATTTCAACTTCTACAATATCGTTTTTATTTAACATAATTCAACTTTCTTTACTTTTATGGGGCTTAAACATACCTTCAAAAGCCTTTTACTATCCTCCATTATAGCACATATAAATTAAATTTATGGCTGGCCATAAATAATATAGATTTTTCAGAAAAGTCATACAGTGCTATCATATGTCCATGACAAAAAATTAAACGACTCAGCAACTTGGCTAGATGTCGTTTCTATCTAAAGGAGAATAATCATGCCAGATATTACTATTCATACAATCGAAACTGCACCAGAAGAAGTCAAAGACGTCCTTCAAACAGTCAAAGATGCTAATGGGGGATACATTCCAAACTTGATTGGTCTCCTTGCTAATGCGCCAACTGCGCTTGAAACTTACCGTACTGTCGGTGAAATCAACCGTCGCAATTCATTGACACCAACTGAACGTGAGGTTGTTCAAATTACAGCTGCTGTTACTAACGGATGTGCTTTCTGTGTGGCAGGTCACACAGCCTTTTCAATCAAGCAAATCCAAATGACACCTCAACTTTTAGAAGCCCTTCGTAACCGTACACCAATCGAAGACGATCCAAAACTTGATACCCTTGCTAAATTCACTATTGCCGTGATTAATACTAAAGGTGCTGTTGGTGACGAAGCCTACAATGACTTCTTGGAAGCTGGCTACACTGCTCAAAATGCCCTTGACGTTATCTTGGGTGTCAGCCTTGCTAGCTTGTGTAACTACGCTAACAATCTCGCACAAACACCGATTAACCCTGAACTTCAAGAATTCGCTTAATTCAAAACCGAAGGATAAACTAGAGGAGGACCTAAGCCTATGTCACATTTTTCAAAAGAATTCCTTACTTGGTTGGATACCAACGCTGACCATATTGACCAAGAGTCTGGACCCATTGCGGACCAGCTTCTTGAAAAAATTGCTGAAAACGACGTCTTTAAAATCGGCGTACCTGCTAAGTTTGATGGCCTAGGTGGTGGTCCTACTCAAGTCGTTGATGTGCTTGATGAATTGGCACAACACTCTTTGACAGCTTCCTTTATTTCTTGGGGGCACCGTACTTTCATCGAGTATATCCTTGCGAGTGACAATGCTTACCCTCGTGAAACATGGTTGAAAGAATTGTATACCGGTGAGCGTGCTGGTGGAACTGGCTTGTCAAATGCGGTCAAATTCTTGTCAGATATTGAAGAATTGAATGTTACCATCAGTCAAGAAGGCGATGACTACTATCTTGATGGTCGTTTGCCTTGGGTGACTAACCTACGTTCTGATAAATTCGCTGCTCTCTTTGCTGCTGACTTTAAAGACGGTAGCCAACCTTGGATTATCACTATTCCATCTGAAGCTGAAGGCCTCAGCCGTTCTGAAGATTTGGAATTTGTTTCCCTTCAGGGTGCTAACACTGCCTCTCTTACTTTCGATCACGTTAAGTTAGATCCTAATTGGATCCTTTCAAAAGAAGGTACGGACTATATTGCCAAAACACGTCCAAACTTCCTTGGTTTCCAATTTGGTCTTGCCTTTGGTTTGGCCAAACGTTCTCTTGATGAGGTTGAAGCTAGTCTAAACAGTAACCGTAGCGTTCTTCGTGAAGAATTTGAAGCTACACGTGAAAATCTTCTTGCTATCCAAGACCAACTCTTTGCAGGTCTTAATGATGCCGATTATTTCATTGACAAACCACGTGAACTTTTCCAATTGCGTATCGATATTGTCGACGTCGTAGCCAACAGCCTGCTCCTCGAACTTCAGGCTAGTGGTGGCCGTGGCTATTTGAAAGAATCAGAATCAAGCTTTATCCGTCGTTGGAATGAAGGCGTCTTCCTTCCAATTGTATCTCCGAGTGCGGTGCAGCTTCGTCACATTCTTGCAGCTAGCTAGAAAGGCCGGTGGACCAATGAAGGTATTTTTTAAGAAAATTCCCTTGGCCCTATCTAGTCTAGTTCTTGCCCTCTTTAGTTTATCCAATCAAATAAGCCACTTTGCCCTGATTGCTCAGGGCATTTGGTTTCTAGCCAGTATCGGTTTTATACTTATACTAGGTCGCTTGATTCTTGGATTTGAACAAGTAAGGGAAGATTTGCGAAATCCAGTCATTGCTTCGGCCTTTGCTAGCTTCTTTATGGCTGCCTTTCTCTTTGGCAGCCGCCTCCCACTAGCTCAAACAGGCTTAAGTGTGACTTGGATTGGACTCCTTGGACTTTATATTGCCTATATTATTTTTTTCAGTCTGCGTTTTATGCGCCCCCTATCTTTGAACCAAGTCTTTCCAAGCTGGTTCGTGGTCTACGTTGGCCCTGCTATCAGTCTTGTGACAGTACCGGCTAGTGTTCCTACTAGCATCAAGGGACTTATTCTGGGTATAACGGGATTAGCCACCCTGGCCCTTTTTCCACTTGTTTTATGGAGAATGAGACAGATAGCCATCCCTCACCTATATCAGCCTATACTTGCCATTTTAGCAGCACCTCTGGCCCTTCTCATTACCAGCTCAATCAAGAGTAATCAAAGACCTGCAACTATCATTTTACTTGTCCTACTTTTATTCTCACAAGTATTCTTTTTCTATGCTCTTAATCTCTTTGTAAAACTGGTTAGAAAAGGCTTTATACCACTTTTTGCAGCTTTTAGCTTTCCCTTGGTCAATAGTGTCAATGCTTTTAAGGCAGCTACCACCAGTCTTGGTTTAGTCAATCTTGCTACCCAATTGATTTATAAGGTAGAGTTCGTCATTATTCTTCTTATCATGACCTATTTGCTCTATCATTTTCTAAAACTCTTATACAAGGCGCTTATACAAGCTCTTAATACCAAAAAAGAAGCAGGTTCAGTGTGAACCTGCTTCTTTTCTTATCTAAATCCTAGTTCTTTTAATTTTGCCTGATAAGTGTCAAAATCAATTTCAATTCCTTGACCGCCATACAAATCATAGCTGTCAATCCAATCACCATCCGAAGGAATGGTTTGCGAATTAATACCTTTTTTGAAACTACCGGCATTTGAAAGACCCAAGTCCAACATGTCTGTCATACTCATATTGGTTGAGGTTAGAGAGTAAACCTTCCCCAAAGCCTCAGGCCCTTTGAAGAGGCTAAGTGGATTCTTAAGCTGTTTCATGACAGCCTGCATCACTTGTTGCTGGCGCTTGGTACGGCCATAATCTCCCTCATCATCCTTACGGAAACGGGCATAATTCAGAAGGGTGCGGCCATCCATATCTTGCTTACCAACTTTAATGGTTTGATTTGGCACGTGACCGTTCTTGTCCATCTTCAAATCATCTGGAACTTGAACCGAAGATACTTTTTTACCATCGATGGTCGCAAACTTCGCATTGATTTCTACACCATTTGGGAAGAGGGTATCAACCCCTGTCGCAAAGGTTTCAAAGTCAACCATGGCATAGTACTTGATATCAATATCAAAGTTTCGTTTGAGCGTCTCACGCATGAGCTCTGCCCCTTGATGATTATTTTGCTCACCAATATTGAAGGCCGTATTGAGTTTCAAGTCCTGAGAATAGTCGGTTTCTGAGGCCCCCTTGATATTGACCAAGGTGTCTCGCATAAAGCTAACCATCTTAATCTTACCTTCTTTATTGCCCACATTGACCACCATAATGGAATCTGTTCTAGCATCGGTAGATTCTTGGCTAACGCGCTGGTCAGAACCAAGAATAAGGATATTGACCCCATCCTTGGTATCCTTGCCATTAAAGGTCTCAACTATGGCAGGCTGGTAGGATTTACCATTATTACCCGCAGCAGAAAGGTCTGTTCCCTTGTAAAATTGATAAGCCATGGCTATCACTAGGAACACAACTCCAAGACTCAAGCAACTAAGTACTAGCTTGACAACCTTCTTGAGCCTTCTCTTTTTCTTTGGTCGCTTCTTCTTGGCTACTTGCGACTTGGACTTTGGAGCCGACGTTGCTGAAGGGGACGCTTGTCTTTGAACCTTTTTACGTTTAGGTTTACTTTGAGCAACTTCCTCTCGATAGATGGGTAGTCCTTCCTCCGTTAGCTGATTGGCAGCCTCATAATCACGCTCTTGATAGTAGTCAAAACGATTATCATAAGGCTGGCGCCACGCTGCTTGATAGTCCTCTCTTTGCGCTTGATACCTCCGCTCAGCTTCATAGGCATCTAACTTTCCTTGTAGATAATTGAATTCTGAAGCCTGCTGTCCATTCAGGTGAGCAAGATTTTTTAAAAGATAGCTGTAACGTAACCGTTCATGATGTGTAAACGGCCCATTGTTAGATTTGGTCATAAGATTTCCCTTTAAATTTCATAGACTTGGTAAGCACCCAAGATTTTATATCCAATTCCAACTGCAGTTAGCTCTTCAAGAGCGAACTGAGCCAACTTTTCCTTTGTATAATCACAATCAATAATGAAGAAATACTCGCCAAGTACCGTCTTCAACGGACGGCTTTCAATCTTGGTCAAGTCAATGCCTCGCCAGGCAAAGGTCGATAGGGCCTTGTAAAGTGCCCCTGGCATATTGTCAGGCAGGGTCAAGGCCAGCGTTAATTTACAATCAATCTGATTGAGCGGAATCTCAGGAACAGTGTTCCCCAGCACCCAAAAACGGGTATAATTCTTTTCAATCTCTTGGATATCCTTAGCCAATATTTGTAGACCGTATTCCTTAGCAGCTGCGTGAGGAGCGATTGCCGCATAAGGCTGATCTGGATTATCAGCGACAAAACGCGCCGCAAAGGCTGTACTTGCTGTTGTCTCAATCTTGGCATGTGGAAAATGCTGTTTAATATATTTTTTCCCTTGGGCAATGGCCTGTGGGTGTGAGAAGATTTTCTCAATCTTCTCATGATGCTTAGTCGCCATCAACTGCTGCTTGATAGGCTGAACAATCTCTGCCACAGCACGAATATCGGCCTGATGGAAGAGATAGTCTAAACTCTCATGAACAGAGCCCTCAATGGAATTTTCCACCGGAATGACCGCGTAATCCACACGTCCCTCTTCATAAGACTTAATGACCTCAGTAATGGTACCTAATGAAACCAATTCTGCCTCAGGAAAAGCCTTTAAGGCTGCATTATGTGTAAACGACCCACTTGGGCCCAAATAACCTACATACATTTGATAAACCTTGCTACTTCTTCTGGCGTTCGGTTATCAACTGTGACAACCAAATCTGCTAAATCTTGATAGAGTGCCATTCGACCGTCATAAATAGCCTTAAAATCCTCTTTTGAATGATTGAGAAAGAGTGGGCGTTGATTTTTGGTATCCTTTTCAATGCGATTATAGACCACATCGAAAGAAGCGTGGAGCCAAACGTTATGCTTACGATTCTTGGCCAAGAGCTGACGATTGCGCTCAGTCACAACGACACCACCTCCAGTAGAGATAATGACATCATCTCCCTCTTGGAGAAGTTCTTCTAAAGTCTCAGACTCAATCTGACGAAAGGCTACTTCACCTTCTTTTGCAAAAAAATCAGCAATGGACATGCCGATTTTATCCTCGATGACCTGATCCATATCAACGAAACGACCATCCAGGTATGGGGCGACGGAACTCTTACCAACTCCCATAAAGCCCAATAAAACTTTAGCCATTGAGCAATCCTTCCAAGTCACTAAAGAAGCTTGGGTAACTTGTATTGATAGCTTCCGCACGTTGCAAGTCAACCTCACCGTCTTGAACCAAGAGGGCAGCAATAGCTGTCATCATACCAATACGGTGGTCTCCAAAGGTATTGACCTCTGCCCCATGAAGAGCCGTCTTACCAGTGATAATCATACCATCCTCAGTTGGTACAATATCAGCCCCCATAGCATTCAAGGCATCTGCCACCACCTGAATACGGTCGGTCTCTTTGACCTTAAGTTCTTCAGCATCACGAATCACAGTCTTACCTTGGGCTTGTGTCGCCAAGAGTGTGATAATCGGAAGTTCATCAATCAAACGTGGAATGATATCGCCACCAATTTCAGTTCCTTTAAGTTCTGAAGTTTCAACCGTAATAGTCGCAGATTTGGCAACTTGGTCAATATCTGAAAGGGTAATTTTACCACCCATATCTTTGATCACATCAATGATACCCGTACGCGTCTCATTGATACCGACATTTTCCAAGACAATCTTAGAGTTAGGCACCACGAGTCCCGCTACCAACCAAAAGGCCGCTGAAGAAATATCCCCTGGAACCACGACTTCTTGAGCAGTAAAGCTTTGGCCACCAGAAATACGAATTTCCTTACCATCTACTTGAAGCTGACCACCAAACTGCTGAATCATATCTTCCGTATGATTACGTGTTTTTTCCTTTTCAATGATGACAGATTCGCCATCAGCTTGAAGAGCTGCAAAAATAAGAGCAGATTTTACCTGAGCAGAGGCCACAGGCAATTGGTAATGAATAGGTTTAAGGGACTTGCTACCGTGCATTTTCAATGGTGGCAAATCACGGTCTGTTTGACCAGAAACCTCTACACCCATCTGACGCAATGGAATGGTCACACGGTCCATCGGACGTTTTGAAAGGGAATCATCTCCAAACATTTCCACATCAAAATCTTGACCTGCAAGCACACCTGAAATCAAACGAATCGATGTTCCAGAGTTCCCCATGTCCAACTTGTTTTGAGGAGCCTTGAGACCATCAAAACCAACACCGTGAATGCGAACCACATCACCGTCATCCTCGATAGTCACACCCAAATCACGGAAGACCTGCATAGTTGAGAGGACATCCTCACCTCGTAAAATATCACGAACAGTTGTCACACCTTTGGCAAGACTTCCGAACATAATCGAACGGTGACTGATTGACTTGTCACCAGGGATGCGCAAGCTGCCATGAAGACCTTGGGCCTTGGTTTCTAGTTTCATAGGTTACTCCTAAAAATTTTATAGTTATTCCCATTATACCATATTTGAAAGCCTAACCATAGACTGAATTGTCAAAATATTCACTCGCTTGTATTGCCATACTTTTCTCTTAGAAAGGCAACTGCTTCTTGAACACGGTTCCGAATCAAGTTAGCAGACTCCTCCAAAAGACGATTTTCCTCAGCAGACAAAGACAAGTGAACGGGAGCAGCCACCCCTTGACGTCCTAAAATAACTGGATAGCCAAGATAGGTTTGATAGGCTTCTTGATAGCTTGATACTGCCACTTCTTCTTGAGCATCCGAAAGGATAATAGTCACCAAACGAAGAGCAGCACTGGCAATACCGTATGAAGTATAGCCCTTACCATAAAAAACCTTATGACCACCCTTCATGGAAGCCATAAAGAGATTTTGACGTTCTTCTTCGCTGGTCAATTCTGTAATGTCTTGCCCTTTAACCTTGACTTGACTCCAGGCAGTAAATTGGGAATTCCCATGTTCGCCAAGATTGTAGCCAGATACTGATTTTGGATTGACTGATAAATCATCTCCTACCGCCGCCTTCATTCTCGCAGTATCGAGTAGAGTCCCTGTCCCAATCACACGTTCTCTTGGCCAGCCTGTGAATTCCTGATAGAGGGCTGATACAGCATCTACAGGATTCGAGATAACCAAGAGTATGCCTTTAAAATCCAATTTTTTAAGTTCCTGAGAAACCTGATAAACGGCTTCTCGAGTAAATGGAAATTCAGCAAAGCGGTCCTCACCAGCATTATGCTGTAACTGAATGTTTCCAAGAGATGAAATAATCACATCAGCATCTTCAAGTGCTGCATAATCATTGACAACAATGTTTGCATAGCTAGGTAGATTTGCCATAGCATCCTTAAAATCTTGGGCATCTGCCTCGGCCTTCTTCTCATTGATATCTATAAAGACATAACTATCAGCCAAGCCTTGAGCAATTGCTCCATGAGCTACTGCAGCTCCAACATTTCCCATACCAATAATTCCAATCTTACGACTCATCATTTTCCTCCTTAATATTTCTAGCTTCTTCCTTAGACAATCTCTTTTGAATGCAGAAAAGGGCCTGTCAATTGACACACCCTCTTTGATTAACTATTCAATTCTTGCAAAGGTTTGAAGATGATACGTTCAATATCATTCAAATAAACAGACAAACCTTGTTGTGCAGCCAAGTATTCTTTCAAAAGTGCATTAGCTTCTACTTTTTGACCTAATTCTTGAACAGCTGCTTGTTCTTCTGCAGTTGGCATTGTACCAGCTTGCATTTTAGCATAGAAATCCTCTTGGAAATCAGTAAACTCTTTGAAAAGAGCGCTAGCTTCAGCATCAGCTGCGATTGCTTCTTTTTTCTCTACCAAAGTTTTGTACTCAGGAAGGGCACGAATGCCACGTTCCAACTCATTTGCTAAATCATAAATATTTGTCATTTTATTCTCCTAGGCGATCACCACATGATAATCCGTATTGGCTTCAATAACAGTCTTAGCATGTGTACGATCTTTTTCATTTTTAAAAGTAATTTGGAGGATACCGTGAATATCCTCACGATTTTCCTCATTAATACGAAGGTTAACCAAAGACGTTCCTCGTAGCAATTCCATAATGCTAAGGATAACGTCTTCTCGGTCAGGCACATCCACGAAAATATCGAAGGCACTTTCCACGCCACCCTTTTTGTGAATTTCCATCTCTTTACGTTTCTTACGACCGTTGTCAAAGAACTCCCAAATGGCATTCTCATCTTCAGCCTTAATCAAGTCGGCCACATGGTCCAAACGTTTTTTGAAATCTTCAATACGATCCAAAACAGCTGGCCCATTGGTCATGAGAATGGAAGCCCACATGCCAGGTTCACTTTCTGCAATACGGGTCATATCTCGGAAGCCCCCAGCCGCAAAGTGATTGGTCATCTCGTGAGCCTGCGCGTAGTCAGCAGCTTGCTCCATAAGACCAGAAGCCAAAAGATGTGGAAAATGACTGATTTGACTGGTTACACGGTCATGTTCAGCCGCATCAATCTCCACAAATCGTGACTTAAGCCCTGACAAGATGTCCTTAAGTTCAGGGATAGTTGTCTCTCTTGTTAGACTCGTCGGTGTGAAAATATAATAGGCATTTTCGAAAAGTGTCACGTCAGCTGCAATAGCCCCTGATTTATGGGAACCAGCCATAGGGTGAGAACCCACAAACTGAACATTTTTACCAGTTAGGTAACGTTCAGCTGCCTCAACGATATCCAACTTAGTAGACCCTGCGTCTGTGATGATGACATCATCTTTGAGATCCAGGTCAGCCAACTCCTTCAAGTAGGCCACCGTTTGCTTAATTGGCACTGCAAGGACAATAACATCCGCGAGGGGAGCAAATTCTTTGAAATCACTTGTTGCACGGTCAACGATGCCACGCTCAAGTGCAATATTTCGAGAATAGTCAGAGCGATTATATCCAAGAATCTCATAATCAGGGTGGTCCCTTTGAATCCCTAAGGCCAAGGAGCCACCAATCAAGCCCAATCCTGCGATATAAATAGTTTTCTTACTCATTACTACTCCCATCTATTGTCTGATGCTGCTTAAAAGTTTTTCACATAGTCACGGTGACGTGCTACCGCTTCTTTCAATTCTTCCATGTTGTCAGAAGAGAATTTGTCCAAGATTTCATTGGCTACGACTGTAGCGACTACGGATTCCATAACGACACCCGCTGCAGGCAAGGCCGTTGGATCTGAACGCTCGACTGTTGCCTTGTATGGTTCATGTGTTTCGATATCTACTGACATCAATGGCTTGTATAGGGTTGGAATAGGTTTCATAACCCCACGGACCACAATCGGTTGCCCGTTGGTCATACCACCTTCAAAACCACCAAGGTTGTTAGTGCGACGTGTATAGCCGTCCTCTTCATTCCAGAGAATCTCGTCCATTACTTGAGAGCCCTTGAGGTAGCCATCCTTGAAACCAAGTCCAAATTCTACACCCTTGAAGGCATTGATGGATACAACAGCTTGAGCAATCTTAGCATCAAGTTTGGTATCCCATTGGACATAAGAACCAAGACCAACAGGGACGCCGCCAACAACAGTTTCAACGACACCACCGATTGTGTCTCCCTCTTTTTTGATTTGGTCAATGTAATCTTTAATTTCTTGTTCACGTTCTTGGTTAACAACTGAAATCTCTGATTGTTGAGCCAATTCCTTGATTTGAGCGACTGTCAAATTCTCAGGCACATCAATTTCCTTACCACCAAAGACAACAACATGGTTAGCAATTTCAATATCAAGCTCAGCCAAGATACGTTTAGCGACAGCACCTACTGCCACACGCATAGTTGTCTCACGCGCACTAGAACGTTCCAATGAATTACGCAAGTCATCGAAACGGTACTTCATTCCACCAACCAAGTCAGCATGTCCTGGACGTGGGTGAGTGATTTTACGTTTGGTTTTCAAACGGTCCTCAATATCTTCCACAGCCATGATATCCAACCATTTTTGATGGTCCTTATTGATAACATGAAGGGTGATTGGAGCCCCTGTTGTTTTCCCATGACGAACACCAGAAGTGATTTCAACCTTATCAGACTCAATTTTCATACGGCCACCACGACCATAGCCACCTTGACGACGTTTCAAATCGCCATTGATATCTTCAGCCGTCAAGGGAAGACCTGCTGGAACACCTTCGATAATTGCTGTTAAACGTGGGCCGTGAGACTCACCTGCTGTTAAATATCTCATTTATTTCTCCAAGTACTCTTTCATTTCAACTAAAGGAATTTGATTGATAGCTGCCTTACCAATCTCTGGAACGATAACCGTCTTAATGCTATTACCACGGGCTTTTTTGTCATGTGTGAGAGCTGTATAAAGCTCCTCAACACGCCATGGCTCATAGTCTACTGGCAAGCCAAATTTGACACACATCTCAGCAATTTGACGTGTGATCCCCTTAGGCATGAGGCCTTTTTCCTCAGCAACTCGTGAAATCTGAACCATTCCGATAGCCACCGCTTCACCGTGCATGACTTTACCGTAACCAGCTGTTTGTTCAACGGCATGCCCAATCGTATGACCAAAGTTTAGATACATACGGACGCCACCTTCGAACTCGTCTTCAACCACAATTTTACGCTTAACGTTACATGAACGATAAATGATAGTTTCTGAATTTTCTAGGATACTGTGAACTGAACCATCAATGCTTTCAAGCAAGTGCCAAAGCTCAGGATCATCAATCAAACCGTATTTGACAACCTCACCCATACCCTCAATCAATTCACGTTTACCAAGTGTCTCAAGGACATTAGGGTCAATCAAGACACCATCAGGCTGAGCGAAAGTTCCCACGATATTTTTAGCAAATGGTGTGTTCACACCTGTCTTACCACCAATAGATGAATCCACTTGGGCAGTTAGACTAGTTGGAACCTGAACGAAGTGAATGCCACGCATATAGGTCGAAGCGACAAAGCCTGCCAAATCACCAACAACGCCACCACCAAGAGCAAGAATGCCATCACTACGAGTCATGCCATTCTTAATCAAAAACTCATAAGCCTTATTAACAGTTTTAAGATTTTTACTTGCTTCACCTTCTAGGAAATCAAAAACGACTACCTCAAAACCTTCGTGCTCCAAGCTAAGCTTAACTTTTTCTGCATATAGAGCCCCCACATGATTGTCCGTGATAAGTGCAATCTTTTGTGGTTCCCAAAGTGACTTCACCCATTGACCGACGGTCTTAAGGGCTCCTTTTTCAATAATAATGTCATAAGGGTTATGTGTTAAATTTACCTCTAGTTTCATAGTCGTCCCCTCCTAGCTATTGTAAATATTTTCTAATTCCTGCCAAATGGCGTCTGTTGGCATGTCCTTGCCGGTCCACAATTTAAAGGCACCTGCTGCTTGATGAAGCAACATGCCAAGTCCATTTACAGCCTCGATTCCCTGTTTTCTAGCCAAGGCCAAGAAAGGTGTTTCAAAAGGCTGATAAATGATATCAGCAACCAAGAGTCCCTTAGGAAATTTTGTGTCTGTAGGAATGGGCAAGGATTCGCCATCCATCCCAACACTCGTCGCATTCACCAATAAATCAGCCTGGCCTAGTTCCTCTTGAAAATACTCAAAATCATTTAAAGCATGAAACTCCAATTGGCAAGTTGCCTGTTCAAGTAAGGACTTAAAACTTTCTTTTGCCTTATCCAATGACTGAGGGCGAACGTAGACACTGACTTTTTTTGCATCATCAAGAACTGCCTGCGTCACAATAGCTTTAGCGGCACCACCAGCACCCAAAATCATCAGATGAGCGTCTCTAGGGCTAAAGTTCTTTAGACTAGCAAAGAAACCAAAACCGTCCGTATTATGACCAATCAAATGACCATCACGATTAACAACTGTATTGACAGCACCAATCAGTTGAGCTGCAGGACTAATCTCATCCAAAAAAGGAATGACTGCTTCCTTATATGGCATCGACAAGTTGATACCGAACATGTTGTAACGTCTAATATTTTCAACTGTCTCGGCTAGGTCTGATTCTGGAATCTCCCAGGCCACATAAACACCATTAACTTGTGTCTTTTCGAAGGCCGAATTATGAATAAATGGCGAAATAGAGTGCTTGATGGGATTGGCGACAACAGCTGCTAGGCGTGTGTGTCCATCAATCTGCATCTAAAATCTCCCTAATTCTACGCATATCTGCTAGACTAATTTGTCCTGGAGCACTGGCATTATCAAGACTAGCAAAGGTCCATGATGAACCCATCAAGTCGCCAGCAAGACGTGACATACGACCAAGTTTACCCATTGATATAGTTGCAAACTCTTGTTCAGGATTATAGGCCTTGAAACCACGTGTGAAGTTCATAAGGTCAATAACATCCTGCTCATGCTTAGGCATAACCGCCACCTTTACCACTCTTGGTGTCAAGTTTGCCATCTCAGATAAAAGTGCCATAAGGTTTTCAGGTGTCTCCTCAAAGTTATGATAAGACAAAACCAAGTTTGAAAATTCGAGCATTTGGTCAAAGACAGCCTTACGTGTGAAATACTCAAAATCAATATAATCTGGCGAATAGATAGCAGCTACATCCTTAATTAGTGCGACGTATTCCGCATCCGTTAACTCAAGCTTGCCACCCTCACGCGTCGTACGGATGGTAAAGACAATCTCAAAGCCTGCGAATTTCTCGAAAATAGCTGGAGCAACCGTTAAGATACTATCCTTATCTAAAAAATCTGCACGCCATTCTATAATGTCTGCCCCCTCAAAACGAGACAGTTCAAGCTCTTGTGCCTCCTCTAAACTAGTTGGCATAATCGGAACTACAATTTTCATTTATTTACCTTTATTGTGTATACTTTCAAATAATTTGATGTTGGATCATTAGGATTGACGGTAAAATCCGCTGGTAATTGTTGCAGGTTAACGAAGTCCGCTGAAACATCTCCCAAGCCCTTACGCAGTTGTTTTTTAAACTGTTGCACGGTCATATTAGCAGCATTGGTACTTGCAATGATTGTCCCATGCTCTGATAAAATATCAAGACTCTGTGCAATTAACTTGTGGTAATCCTTATTTGCTGAGAAGGTGCGTTTCTTATTTCGAGCAAAGCTTGGCGGATCAATGACGATAAGGTCATAAGATAAGCCTTTTTTCTTTGCATATTTGAAATAATCAAAGACATCCATCACGACCAAGCGATGATTGCCCATACTGAAACCATTAGCTTCAAAATGAGCCGTCGATAATTCACGTGAACGCTTAGCCAAATCAACCGATGTCGTTTCAACCGCTCCCCCCATAGCCGCAGCAACTGAAAAAGCTGCCGTATAGGAGAACATATTCAGAACTGATTTACCCAAAGCTAGGCCATTAACTAAACCATCACGCACTTCATGCTGATCAAGGAAAATCCCCGTCATTAGCCCATCATTGAGGAAAACTTCATAAGTTACCCCATTTTCTAAAATGGTGAAGGTATCGGCCGCCTCTTGCCCAAAAAGATGGTCTGATTCGAAATCAAGACCCTTGAAGCGAATTTTCTCATAGCCTCCCAAAACCTCAGGAAAGACCGCTTGGAAAGCCTCTACAATAACATCCTTCAAGGAATAAACAAAGGCATTGTACCATGAAAAGAGGGCGTAATCGCCATATAGATCAATAGTGAGACCACCAAAATCGTCACCATCCTGGTTGAAAAGACGAAAAGCTGTCGTCAACTCATTATCATAATAGGATTGACGTTTGGCCTTAGCCCTTTCAAAAAGTCCTTGAAAATAAGTCACTGTCAATTTTTCTTTATTAGGGGACAGAAACCATCCTATCCCCTTATTTTGACTTGACAAATAGCCCGTTCCTAAAAAATCTTTGGACTGGCTATAAAGGTAAACCAACTGATTATTTTCAGTTATATTTGGAAAATCTTCCGCTAAAAGAAGCTGTTTTCCTTGTTTGATTTTTTTCTCCGCAAAGGGACTTACCGTCAATATACTCATGTTACTATTATACCAAAAAAATGCTATTATTTCTGTTTCGTAACTAGATTTTATCAATTATATGTCAAGGAATATCACACTCAATGGCAGTAAATTTTTGAGAGTCATTATCTTATTTGGTATAATGATTAAGATAATATAGAATCAAAGGAAGTATTACTTTGAAAAAAATTAATGAAGCCTTTTGGAAAGGAGTTTCATCAAGACTTGGATTTATCCTCTTGTTACTCTTCTTTTACTGGCTAAAAACCATATTCGCTTATTACGTCAACATTAATCTTGAGTTGGAAAGCAGATATCAGGTTATGCTTTCGCTGATTAACCCTATTCCACTAGGATTAATGCTTCTAGGTTTAGGACTATACTTCAAGAAACGACGTTTCTTTTATAGTATTACCATTGCTATCTATGTCATCCTCAACCTCTTACTTATTGCTAATGTGATTTACTTTGGAGAGTTTACAGACTTCATCACTGTAAATACCATACTAGCAAGTTCTAGTTCAGCAGCAGGACTAGGAGACTCCGCCAAGAACCTTCTTGAGCCAAGCTATCTCTTCTACCTGATTGATGTACCTTTCTTCATCTATGCTGGTTTCAGGAAGAAGCTTAAGATGGACAGCAAGCCATTTAACAAACGAGCTAGTTTTGCCGTCACTGCACTGTCGACACTCCTTCTCTCAGTTAACCTCTTCTTAGCGGAAGTTAACCGTGGCGAGTTGTTGACACGTGGTTTCTCAAATAACTATATTGTTCGTGCTATGGGACTTCCCTTCTTCACAGCCTATTCTGGTAACTTAACTTATCAGGCCTCACAGGCTCGTTCATCTGCAACAGCTGAGGATATGAAAAAGGTTGAAGCTTACGTTAAAGAGCATTACGCAGCACCTGATCCTAAGTATTATGGCATTGCTAAAGGAAGAAACGTCATTGTTATTCACTTGGAAAGCTTTCAACAGTTCCTCATAGACTACAAGCTCCAAGTAGACGGTAAAGACTATGAGGTTACTCCATTCATCAATTCCATCTACCACTCAAACGAGACGCTAGCCTTTTCAAACTTTTTCCACCAAGTTAAATCAGGGAAAACTTCTGATGCTGAAACCTTGATGGAAACATCTCTCTTTGGACTAAGTACAGGATCATACATGGTAAACTATGGTGGTACCAATACAGCCTATGCGGCACCATCTATCCTAGCTCAAACAGGTGACTATACGTCAGCTGTTTTCCACGGAAACACTGGATCCTTCTGGAATCGTAATAATACCTATAAACAATGGGGTTATAATTACTTCTTTGACTCATCAGCCTTCACTGAAAAAACTGATGAAAACTCCTTCCAGTATGGTCTAAATGACAAGTACATGTTCCCAGATTCCATCAAATATCTGGAACAAATGCAACAACCTTTCTACGTTAAATACCTTACAGTATCTAACCACTACCCATACACTTCACTCTCAGGCGATGAAAAGGAACAAGGTTTCCCACTCGCTGAAACAAAAGACGAAACAGTCAACGGATATTTTGCAACAGCTAACTATCTTGACTCAGCAATCAAAGACTTCTTTGATTACCTTAAGGAAACTGGTCTTTACGACAACTCAATTATTGTCATGTACGGTGACCACTATGGTATCTCAGATACACGAAGCAGCAATCTTGCTGAACTTCTCGGTAAGAACCCTGAAACTTGGTCAAACTATGATAAGGCCATGCTTCAACGTGTTCCTTACATGATTCATATTCCAGGATATACTGGTGGTGGCATCTCTAACACCTTTGGCGGTGAGGTCGATGCCCTTCCAACTCTTCTTCACATTCTTGGTGTTGACACTAGCTCATATATCCAGATGGGACAAGACCTCCTATCTCCTGATAACAAGCAAATTGTCGCATTTAGAACCTCAGGTCAATATGTTACTCCTCAATACACTAGCTATTCTGGTCGACTCTATAATACTCAAACAGGGGAAGAAATTACCAACCCTGATGAAACGACTAAAAAGGATAACGAAGCCATTCGTAAGGCAGTAGCCACTCAGCTTTCAATGAGTGACGCCGTTCAAACAGGTGACCTCCTTCGTTTCTATACACCAAATGGTTTGAAACCTGTTGATTCTAGCAAAATTTCCTACACTAAACAGATGGATCAACTGAAACAGATCAACAAAAAGCTGAAAGATAAATCAACTAGCCTCTACAAGCAAAAAGGCAATAAATCAACAGCTGATCTATTCAAGACCCCATCTTACAAGGAGCTACATCCTGCTGAATCCGAATCAAGCTCTAGCTCAAGTTCGGGTGAATCCGAGCCAAGCAGCTCTTCAACGGAACAACAATAACCCCTAAAGGCAGTCCAATATGGACTGCTTTTTTAGATCTTGAATTGTCAAATTAAGTGCATACTTTC